>NZ_JANSIB010000099.1:0-11640 GCF_047461895.1 Synechococcus sp. R55.8
GCTCTCACTCTCTCTTGAGCCATTGCCGGATCTGCTCGGCAGCTACATCGCGACCTCCCAACCCAAAAGCCAACGCCACTGCCACGGCAATCGCCCCCAGAACCAGACCAAAAGCCAACACCACAATGTCGGTGGCCACGCCCATCTGCTGCAGGGCCATGGCGCCAACAAAAACCAAGATAGCCACCCGCGCCGCCTGGGCCAGTACCCCTGAGGAAGGGCTACCCAAGCTCTTGATCATAGAGTGGGCCAAATTGGCCAAATAAAGACCGATCCCAAACACCAGGGCGCCGATGAGCACCCGACCGGAAATCAGCAACAGCCCCTGCACAATGTCGGTTAGGGCGGCAAACTGCAGCAACTCCACTGCCGGCACCGCCCCAAACAAGACCACGCCTACCCAGACCACCAAGCCGGCGATCTCGGAGGGAGTGCGACGTTTGGCAGCGGGATCCCCTTCAGGCTCAGGAGCAGCGGCCAGGGGCAAGCCCAGCCCCGCGACCAGACGGTCAAAACCCACCGCCTGCAGCAACTGGGTTACCAAGCTGGCCAAAAATTGCCCCAGCAAGTAAAAGACGGCCAGGATCAAAGCGGATCCCGCGATCATGGGAATGGCCCGCAACACCTGCTCCAGCATCGCCACCGCCGGATCGGAGATGGCCCGAATTTCCAAGGCATTCAGCGCCGCAATCACCGCCGGGATCAACACCAAGACATACACCACCGTCCCGACGATCTGGGCCAACTGGGGAACGCCAAAGCGTGCCCCCAACCGATTTGCCCCTGCTGCCACCAACAAATTGGAGACGATCCCACGCACGATGCGGGCCAAAAACCAGCCCACCACACCGATGATCAGCGCCCCCAAAATCCGCGGCACCATCGACAGCAACTGATCCAGCAGGTTTTGCACCGGCTGCAGCGGCCCCTGCAGGTTCAGGGTATCCAGGATGATCGGCAAAAAGAACAGCAGAATCAGCCAGTAAAGGGCATTGCCCAAAGTTTCATTCAGCAGGAAAGGGGTGACCTCTGTACCTCCCTCTTGGCCGGTTGGGGTTCCTTCTGCACCTGCCTCACCGGCAGTGCTTTCCTGTTGCAGAGGCCGGGCCAACTGCTCATCGAGGTTGAAACGCCGCAGCCCCTGGATGACCGCCAGCCGAGCAACAGTGGCCACCACCCAGCCCACAGCCAGCAGCACCAGCGCCCCACCCACCCGTGGCAGATAAACGAAGATTTCCCCCAAAAACCTGTTGAGCGGATCGGAGACAGCTTGAAGCTGCAGGGCATTCAGTACCGCCACCAACACAAAAGCAAGAATCACCCAGTAGACGGCAGCGGCCACCCAGCGCTCCGTTTGGGGCAGCTTCTCGCCGGGCTTTTGGCCCAAAACCCAAGCAGCCAAGCGATTGTCCAGTTGCGTCCTTTTGAGCAGTCCTCTAACGCCGAAGGCTACTGCCATGGCCACTATCCAACCCAGAATTAAGATGACAATCGCCGCAAGGAGATTGGGCATAAAATCGATAAGCCTAGACCAAAGACTGACGACAAAAGAGATGGCCTCATCTCCAATGGTGTTTCCAGAGGTGTCCATAATGATCCTCACAGCTTGAAAATGCTCAGGATGGACAGATAACAAGTGTAGGTTAGCCTGAAGTGTTTTTTCAGGCAAGTTGGCCAAAGGGGGAATATGATATGAAAAATATATATTGAGGCAGAAATGTTGGATCTCGAAATAAAACTTTACATCTTATTAGCCCAAGGACTCCAGCCGTAAGTTGAAGCTCTGATCGGCCACCAAACGGCAAGGATCGAATTCAAGTTGTTGATACCGCAGATTATAGCTTTTCCCCACCGAGCAGGAGCTTTGTAGATTAAGTCAGGATCTCTGTTGTGCGATGGATGCGGCTGCATTGGCTAGAGTCAGTGTTGCTGGGAGGAACTGTAGCGGGCAGTTTGCATCCACAGAATGAGAGCATTTTGATGACCTATATATAAAGAATCAAACGGGCAATCGACACTCGGTCAATGGGTTGGATCCCCTGTAGCCTTGATATGCTTAGCCTATTGGCTTGCTCACTGTCTGGCCTAAGGTGTATCCCGAAATACGTTTGCAGTTCTTCAATTTACAATTGATAGCCTTCTAAATCGGTTTCTTCCAATACACCAGCGCATCTTCTCCGTTGTAATACCCCTTGCGACGTCCCAGCCGTTGAAACCCTGCCGATTCGTACAGGCGGATTGCCGCTTGATTGGAAGCCTTTACCTCCAGAGTGGCCCAGCGGCAGCCTGCTGCTCTCGCTTGGTTCAGCAGTTCTTCCAGAATCCGCCGGCCCAAGCCCTGTTGCCGGTGCTCGGGATCCACCGCCAAGGAGATGATATGCGCTTCTTCTTCAATGCGCCAGAGAATGCCGAAGCCCACCAGCTCTTTTGTCGTCTGCGTCGGCGAAGTGGGGTTTGGAGAGGGAAGGGGAAACTCGGCTCGGCCCGAGCCACACGAAGCGCCAACGGCAGCGGGTTCCGCCACTACCCCAATCACCGTGCTTGTGGGTCGTTCCAGCTCCGCTCGATACCCCTGTTCTCCCCAGTATCCCCCATAGCACCGCCGATCCAGCTCCAGCAGTTGGGGCAGGGCAGTGATGTCCAACAGCTGCAGCCGATAACTCGTACCGCTCATGGTGGCCTAGTCTCGCAATTCGCAGAATTCCGCCAACAACAACTGCCCCAAGGGATCGTCATCGGGAGCCGCGTAGGGCAAGGCTCTGCGGCTGATGCTCAAGATGTTGCCCCCCGATTGGGGATGGTGCTCCGCACCGCTTTCGCGAACAGGCTTGAATTCGTAGTCGATCCCTTCGGTGAAGCCGGCTTCCTGTAGGTAGTCTTGGGCGGCTTTGAGGATCCCTTCTCGCAGTTGCGCTTTGACCGCAGGGGCCATGAGGTGGCGAACAAACCACTGGGCGCTGGCGGGATCCACCCCGGCGAGGTATCGAAGGGCAGGGGTCAACACGGCGGGGCGCTCTTGGGGGGAGAGGCGGTTGACCTGCTGGGCTACCGCGGGCACATCCCGCCGTTGCATGGCCTGGATCAGGGCTTGTGTGGCTGGAGAAAATGAGGGATCCGACACTTGGCTCATGGCTGGGGGTACCAGAGGGATTCGAGGGTGCGGACAAGGGCTGCTGCTTCGAAAGGAGAGGGAGCAGTCGGCAGACAGACGGTTACATGGCCCAGTTTTCGCCCTGGGCGGGCAGGGGTTTTGTGGTACCAATGCACCGTGGCATTGGGGAGCTGGGCCAGGCGCTGCCGCTTTTCTGGGTAATCGCCGGTGGCATGCTCATAGCCCAAGAGATTGACCATCACTGCCCCCCCACACTTGAGGGAGGGATCCCCCAAAGGCAGGCCGAGGATGGCCCGCAGGTGTTGCTCGAATTGTGAGGTGCGGCAGGCTTCTAGGGTGTAGTGGCCGGAATTGTGGACCCGCGGCGAGATTTCGTTGATCCAGATCCCGGCCTTGGGGTGGGGCGGCGGCACCCAGAACAGCTCGATGCCAAACACGCCAACTGCACCCAATTTTTCCATCAGATCGGCTGCCAAGCGCCGGATCTCGGCCTCGGTGGTTGGGGGGATGCGGGCAGGCACCAGGACATGGCGGCAGATTTGCTCAATCTGCACAGTTTCCACCACCGGATAAACCCGGATCTCTCCCTTCAGCCCCCGCGCTACCATCACCGCCAGCTCCCGCTCGAACGGGATCCATTCCTCCAGCAATAGCGGGATCCCCTCAGATTGGCTAAGGGCCTGCTGCAAAGCCGCTCGCTCGTGCAAGATGCGGGTGCCCTGCCCATCGTAGCCCTGCCGCCGTCGCTTGAGCACCACCGGAAAGCCCAGTCCAGCCAGGTCTGCCGAATCCAACACCGCCTCCAGCGGAAAAAAAGTCGGCACCGGCAACCCCAACCGCGCCAGGAACTGCCGTTGGTGCAACTTGTCCAGCAGCGGCTCTAGCGTGCTGAGGCTGGGACGAAAGCGGGATCCCTCCGGATCCAGTTTTTTCAGCTCCGGCAGAGGGATAAACTCGTTTTCAAAAGTAACCACCGGGCAGCGCTCCAACAACTGGGCCGTGGCCTGGCTGTCGGCTGTGGATCCCCAAACCACCCCATCGGCCACTGCCACCGCCGGATCGGTGGGAGCAGCAGCCTGCACCACCAGCGGGATCCCCATCTGGCGAGCTGCCAAGGCCAACATCTGCGCCAACTGCCCGCCGCCAATCACCCCCACAGGTTGGGATCTCTGGTCTTTTGAGGATACCTGGGTTTCCACAGCCGTACCGTTATACTGGGTGGTGGGCCGCTGTCCATTGCTTCTTGGATCCAGAACCCCATTATGGGACCCCTTGCCCTCCAGCGCTAGGAGAAAAACGGTGGAACCCTCTCAACCCTCTGAGCTGAGAGCTCTAATCAACCGGGCTTTGGCGGACAAAGTCTTGACTCGCGCCGAGCAACAGCAGATTCTCAGTGCCGTCATGGCCGATCAAGAAATTTCCCCAGAAGAGCACGAACTGCTGGAATCGATTGTGGAGCGCCTAAACAGTGGCGAGATCCGCGCCGTCGATTAAACCCTGTCTTCAGGTTGAGATTGCCCTCAAGACTTTGGAGAACTAGACTCCAGTCTGTCCTCGAACGCCGGGTATTCTGCTTGTATCCTTGGGCTCATCCCGTCGGGTGGATCGCCTAGAATAATCCACAACCCACCTCTTTCTGCTGCCATGAGTTCTCACTCTTCAGATTGGTTCACGCGGGCTCGCCACATTTTTTACGGCACGGCCACCGCTCTGGTGGAGATCCTGCAAGACCCGGAAAAGCGCACCGAAAACCTCAACCGCCTTTCGATGGACTTGGGACAACTGGCGGCGGAGCTGGAGCAAAAGGGAGAGTTGATCGAGCAGGAGGCAGTTCGTTACGTTGAGAGTCTCAGGGATCCAGCCGCCAACGCCCCCTCGGCAAGTCCTGACTCTGAAGCGCCTGTCGAGAATGCTCCCCCGACACCGGCTTCCTCCCCCAACAAGCCGGCTATCTCCAGAGAAGAGATGGCTGAGTTGATGGAGCTGATCCATCAGATTGAGTCCTTGCGCCTGGATTTGGAGCGGTTGCGCACCTCGTCCTGAGTCCTGTGCGGTTCGATATCCTTACCCTTTTCCCCGAATTTTTTGAAACGCCGCTGCGCATTGGGCTGGTGGGCAAAGCCCTACAGCAGGGGATCGCCGAAGTCCACTGCACTAACCCACGAGACTTCGCCACCGACAAGCACCGCCGTGTCGATGATGAGCCCTACGGGGGTGGGGTGGGCATGGTGCTTAAGCCGGAGCCCTTCTTTGCTGCCGTTGCCTCCCTGCCCCGGTTGGATCCCTGCGAGATCATTCTGCTGACGCCCCAGGGGCAACCGCTAAACCAGGCGCTGCTGCAGGAGCTGGCCCAGAAGGCGCAGCTGATCCTGCTGTGTGGCCAGTACGAAGGCTTTGACGAACGCATCCGCCAATACCTGGCCACCCGCGAGGTGTCGCTGGGGGATTTTGTCCTGACGGGGGGGGAAATTCCGGCGCTGGCCCTGATCAACGGCGTGGTGAGGCTCTTGCCGGGCACTGTGGGCAAGGTAGACTCGTTAAAGAGCGAAAGCTTCCAGGCGGGGCTGTTGGACTATCCTCAGTACACCCGCCCGCCAGAGTTTCAGGGGCACAAGGTGCCGCCGGTGCTCCTCTCAGGCGACCATCAAGCCATTGCCCGTTGGCGTCTGCAGCAGCAGCTGGTTCGAACCTGGCAAAGGCGGCCAGACCTGTTGGCCAAGCGCCCCTTGACCGCCGAAGAGCAGCAGTTGTTGGTAGAGGGGCTGGCGGAGCAGCACCCTCGTGTAAACGAAGCGGAGAAATAAATCATGCTCGGCAAGCTTCTCAACCGTCTCCTGAATCCATCGCCCGTCTGCTGGCGTGGGATCCCCTCGCCCCCAGTGCTGCTTCTGGTGGGGATGGCTTTGAGCTCGGTTCTGAGCGGTTCTGGGGTGGCCCTGGCCCAAAGCGGAAGTGTCAACGAGGCCATTCGCCGCGACAGCAATCCCCCTCTGTTCGATGGCACCAGCATTAACGTCAACGATCTCTTCCGGGCTGCCGACTTCCTCTCCCGCCAGAATGCTGCTTCCCGCTGGGACGGGAAGGCCAGCGTCGATGCTGCTGTGGAGCAATTTAACCAATCCCGCCGCCGCTCCCTGCTGCTTTCTCCCGCTTCCTTGACACCTGAGCCCACCCCCACTCCCTAAGGTTGGATCCCATTCCCGGTAAATCTGTTAGGATCGCAAAGCCGATCCCGTGCCTGCTGAAATGCGGTACACCGTTTTCGGGATCCATTAGGAGAACACCGCCGTGGTTAAGAGCACCCCCTCCAGCAAAGCCGATACGGAACAGCGTTTGGATCCCGCCAGCCGGGGTCACTCCAAAGACAGTTCCACCGCACCCAAAGGGATCCCGGGTTTTATTCAAGAGACCCGCACAGAATTAAGCAAGATTGTTTGGCCGAGCCGCCGGCAATTGATCGGCGAGTCGGTAGGGGTCTTACTGATTGTGTTGGCTTTTGCTTCCTTCATCTACCTGGTCGATCAAGTGTTTGCTTGGGTAGCCACTCAGCTGTTCTTGTGATGTTCTGTCCTGAGGGGCAAGAGAGTCATGTTCAAGGATGGCTACAGGGAGGATGTGAGGTGATGAGGCCAGAGCAGCAGCGAAAACGTCGTGGGGGCCGTGTGGAGCACTTTGAGCCTGCAGACGCGATCCCGGAACCAGACGAGGGGGAAGGTCAAGAGCGTCGCAACCTGCGCTGGTACGCCGTGCAGGTGGCCTCAGGCTGCGAGAACAAAGTGAAGAGCACCCTGATGCAACGGGCGGCTGCTTTGGATGTGGCGGATCAAATTGTCGAGGTGGTGATCCCGAAGCGGACGGGCTTCAAGCTGGATCGAACCGGCAAGCGCCAGGAGCAAGAGGAGAAGATTTTTCCCGGCTATGTCCTGGTGCGCATGGACATGAACGACGACACTTGGATGGTGGTGAAAACAACCCCCAATGTGATCAACTTTGTTGGCACGGAAGAAAAACGGGCCTACGGTCGTGGTCGGGGGCATGTTACGCCGCGTCCCCTCAGCCAAAGTGAGGTGCAGCGCATCTTCAGCAGCGTCGAGGTGGAGGAAGTGCCCCTCAAAATCGACATGGCCCCTGGCGATCGCATCGAGGTGCTATCCGGCCCCTTCCAGGGTTTCTACGGCGAGGTGGTGGAGGTCAGCCCAGAACGGGGCAAGCTCAAGGCGTTGATCTCGATTTTCGGGCGCGATACCCCGGTAGAATTAGAGTTTGGTCAAGTGCGAAAAGAGGTGTAACTGCGTTTCATGGCTAAGAAGTTGGTGGCCGTGGTCAAGTTGGCCATTCAGGCGGGCAAGGCCACCCCCGCTCCCCCCATTGGCCCAGCCTTGGGTCAACACGGGGTCAACATCATGGCCTTTTGTAAGGAGTACAACGCCAAGACGGCGGATCAGGCCGGGATGGTGGTGCCTGTTGAAATCTCCATCTTCGAGGATCGCAGCTTTACCTTCGTCCTCAAGACGCCGCCAGCTTCGGTGTTGATCAAGAAGGCTCTGGGCATTGAGTCTGGCTCCAGCGAGCCCCACAAAACCAAGGTGGGATCCCTGACCCGAGCTCAACTGCGCCAGATCGCCGAGCAGAAGCTGCCGGATTTGAATGCCCACGATGTGGAGGCGGCCATGAAAATTATTGCCGGAACTGCTCGCAGCATGGGGGTGACGGTAGTGGATTGATGGAGGGATCCCTTGCCCGGTCTGAGGTGTTCACGGTCTTGAAAAAGTTGTTCTAGCAAACCACTGTGGGGGAGAGAAGTTCTCGTCAGTACCCCGAGGAGAAACGATGGCTCGAAAGCTTTCCAAACGTATGCAGGCTTTGCGGGAGAAGGTGAAGCCCATTGCCTATGCTCCCGAAGCCGCTTTGGCCCTGATGAAGGAGACGGCCACCGCCAAATTTGAGGAGGCGGCAGAGGTTCACATCCGCCTGGGGATCGATCCCAAGTACGCCGACCAACAACTGCGCACCACCGTGGTCTTGCCCAGGGGCACCGGCCAAGAAATCCGAGTGGCGGTGATTGCCCGCGGCGAGAAAGTGGTGGAGGCCCAAAATGCAGGGGCGGATCGGGTTGGATATGAAGACCTGATCGAGGAAATCAGCAAGGGCATGATGGATTTTGACCTTCTGATCGCCACCCCCGATGTGATGCCCCAAGTGGCCAAGCTGGGGCGGCTGTTGGGGCCGCGCGGCCTCATGCCTTCTCCCAAGGGGGGAACGGTGACCATGGATCTGGCCCAGGCGATCAAAGAGTTTAAAGCCGGCAAGCTGGAGTACCGGGCGGATCGCACCGGCATTGTGCATTTGATCTTCGGCAAGTGCAAGTTCCCCGTCGAAGCTCTGCTGGAGAACCTAAAGGCAGTGCAGGAGTCCATCGATCGCAACCGTCCCTCTGGAGCCAAGGGCAAGTATTGGCGAACCCTACATGTTTCTGCTACAATGGGCCCCTCGATTGAGGTTGATATCAATGCCCTGCGGGAGCTGAAGTTGGCGACCTAAGCCTGGCTTCGGCGCTGCGATGGGTTGAAAAGGGTTTGAGTGAGTGAATTTGGAGGAGGATCCCGGCAGAACATCTTTCCCCAGTCGAATAGCAAGCCGAAGACAGCAGGTGCCCGCGGGCTTAATGTCCTGCCGAGGTTTGAGCGAAGTTCAAAGGGATCCCTTCTTGGATCGCTTTTGAGGGTGCGCTTATCTCCATGCGTCTCGGCTACGGCTGGGGCGCATTCTGTTTGGTGGAACCCAGATTCACCACCCGTTCAACCCTGGGTGACCATTGACAACAAAGGAGGTGAGCGCATGGGCAAGCAACCTTTAGCGAAGAAAGCGGAGATCGTCGATAAAGTCCGATCCCTGCTGCAGGCCAGCCAAATGGTGCTGGTGATCGACTACAAGGGGCTGACCGTTGCGGAGATGGACCAACTGCGGGCAGAGCTGCGCAAGTCGGATTCGGTTTGCATGGTTGTTAAGAATACCCTGATGCGGCGAGCCATCGCCGACCAAAAAGCTTGGGCAGGGATCATTCCCTTTTTGGCGGGGCCGACGGCCTTTATCTTGATTCGGGGCGATATTTCAGCCGCCCTGAAGGCGTATCAGGATTTTGCCAAGCAAACCAAGAAAACCGAGTTCCGCGGTGCCGGCATTGAAGGGCTATCCCTGACCTTGGAGCAGGCCAAGGCCATCGCCGAGCTACCGCCCAAGGAAGTGCTCATGGCCCAAGTGGCGGGCAGCCTCAAGTCGGTGGCCACCGGCCTGGCGGTCGGGCTCAATGCTGTGCCCACGCAAGTGGCGCGCGGTATCCACGAGATCCCAGCCTCTCTGGGGCGGGCCATCCGGGCCATTGCCGACAAGGAGGCCGCATAAAGGGCTTCAGTTCATCAGCCCAAACCTGTGTATCGATTCTGTTACCCCCAAGGAGAAACCATCATGTCTTCAGAGCGCGTTGCAAAGATTTTGGAAGAGTTGAAAGCCTTGAGCTTGCTGGAAGCTTCCGAGCTGGTGAAAGCCATCGAGGAAACCTTTGGCGTCAGTGCAGCAGCCCCAGCCGGCGGCATGGTCATGGCAGCTCCTGTGGCAGCGGCGGCGGCAGCTCCGGCGGCAGCCCCTGAGCCGGTGGAAGAGCAAACTGCCTTTGATGTCATCCTCGAGGCTGTGCCAGCCGACAAGAAGATCGCCATCCTCAAGGTGGTGCGCGAGTTGACCGGCTTGGGCCTGAAGGATGCCAAAGATCTGGTCGAGGCGGCTCCCAAACCCGTCAAAGAAGGGGTTGCCAAAGAGGAAGCCAACGACATCAAGAAGAAGCTGGAAGAAGCCGGCGCCACCGTCAAGATCAAGTAGTTCCAGTTACGAGGGGAGCGCCTCTCCCTGCTCTGACGAGGAATCTAATCAAGACTCTCAAACCCAAGGGGGGCTGCTCCGGCCCCTCTTTTGGGTCTGCCCGACCATTGGCGTGGGTTCGGGATCCCTGCTCCGCCGCGCTTCCACCTCTCCGTGAGCTTTCAAGAGGGCAGCCAGCTTGCGACGCATGACGATGCTGGGTTTATCGGTAAACATGTGCTGCTCCGCCTTGATATCGAGGGGAACGTCATAGTCGGTGCTTTCCAGAACCCGTTGATCCTCAAGGGTCACCTGCCGATCGAAGGCGATGATACTCTCAGCACTCACCTCTGCTTCCGAATCGTTGCGTAAACAGAATTGCACCACCTGCGAGGTTTGGTCGTCGATGGGGGTAGCCGCTGTGAAAATGATGTGGATGAGGCCGTTGGGGTAGGTGATTTTGAGCTTGCGACCAAAAGGCATAAACCAGGTGCCCTCCAGGATACGCACTGTGCGATCCTCTGACATCCGCAAGTTTTGCTTCTGCAAGTCACTGTTGAACACCGGCAAAACAGAGGTGGCCCGAAGGCCGTACTCCAGCTCTTCAAGGCTGTCCAGATCGGGGGGTACAGGCTCGGAGATCACCCCAAAGCTCTGCTGATGGACGAAGTGGGGATGGGCATTGTCAAAGGAGTTTTCCATCAGGCGCAGGCCAGCACATTTCCAGACCTCATAGAACTGATGAATTTGGCGAAACCGGGGATCCGCCACCTCTGAGATCTCGGGAATATCGGTCAAGGGATCCGCCAATGCCACCCAAACATAGCCATAGCGCTCTTGGCAGCGAAACCCCTCCACCTTGTAGGTAGGGGGGATGAAGTTGTCTGTAAGTTGGGGCACCTTCACACAGGTGCCAGAGCCGTCAAACTCCCAGCCGTGATAGGGGCAGCGGATGTGGCCATTGCAGACGACCCCCTTGGAAAGTTGGGCCGAGCGATGGCAGCAACGATCCAAGACGGCGCAGGGCTGCCCCAACTCATTGAGCCAAAGCACCAAAGGGGTCTTCAGCAGCGTGAAAGCTTGTGGGCCGGCTTCCAGAGCTGATACTGGGATCACAGGGTACCAAAACCGCCTCAGGACAGGTTGCTGAGTAACAAGCATAAACCCGCTCCACAAGTCTTGTTCGAAGGATCATGAGCCAGCTTTTCGTGAGCCCAGGTGACTCAAAGCATTGCCCTCAGCAAAAAGAGTAGGCGTCGAAATACCCGAAGTCCGTATAAGCCAACACAGCTTTGCCCTGCCACAGCGGTCGCGTTTGGACATCGACAACTCCCCCTCTATCCAGAGATGGGCTATTGATTGAGGGAAGTAGAAAAGTGTCGGTGGGCTTCTGTTGGCATGTGGCTGTGGGGAGAGGTGGAAAGGTGCAAAACGAATTGAACCCCAACCGAGATCTCCGTAACACAGGGATCCCGGCCCAACCTACTGCAGAGTCCACCTCCCCCAAACCAGAACCGGCTGCTGAGAGCCAGGCAAATTGCTTGACAGACGGAGAGGTGGATCCAGAGCCCCGCCTCAGCCGTTCTCAACAAGAACGACAGCAGGAACGCCGCTCCTTACCTTGGCGCCTGGGGCTGGCCAACGTGCTCTCGGCAGGGTTGCATTTCATCGCG
>NZ_JANSIB010000100.1:0-11572 GCF_047461895.1 Synechococcus sp. R55.8
GGGGGTTGCCCCTCTCGCCGACGGTCTATATTGAACTAGTTCGGGATCCGAAGAGGACGTCATTAGCGGTGCGGAGCACAATCAAGTGTCGATGGGGAAGGATAGCTCTGATAGGTTTCTTGGCAGCATTCCTCGCTCCTGCCCCTGCCATCTCTTTGCCTGCCTTCCCACCTCCTCCTGAGAAGACCTCGGCCCCAAACACCGCTTCCGAGTTCAACTGGCAGGGATCCCTCAAGTTGCTGCGGGGGGATCCCGTAGCTGCCCTGTCAGATCTGGATCGGGCGGTGCAGTTGGATCCCACCTATGCGCCGGCCTATGTAAACCGCAGCTACGTCTACAACCAGTTGCGCCAGCCGGAAGAAGCTCTGGCCGATGCGGAGCGGGCCATTCAGTTGAATGCAGGGATCCCAGAAGCCTACTTCAGCCGCGGGGTGGCCTATCTTCAGTTGGGGGATCGAGAAGCGGCGATGGCCGACTTTCGCCAGGCGTTGGCTCTCTTTTCCAAGAGTGGCAACTTTGCCAACCAGGCCATCCTGCAGCAACTGCTGCGCCAGTTGGGGGTGGATTAGCCTTGAGTCTTTAGAGACTTGCGTTCTCCCAACCACTCTGATAAGGAAACTTCCTGAGCTTGCAGCCCAAAGACCTGACAAAAGGACTTCACCACCACCGGGGCCACTGCCGCCATCGTTACTCGGGGACAAAACTGAACCAGGGATCCCACAGGTCGGCCGGGGATCCCACAGGGCACAATCGCCTCAAAGGCCGACAGATCGGGGCAGACATTCAAGGCAAAGCCATGGTAGGTCACCCAGCGGGAAACCTTGATGCCGATGGCCGCCACTTTGCGCCCCTCCACCCAAACCCCTGTGAGGCCAGGGATCCGCTCCCCCCGCAGGCCAAAGTGGGCCACAGTTTCAATAAGCACCTGCTCCAGTTGGCGCAGGTACCAGTGGAGATCCAGACGGTGGCGCCTGAGGTTGAGGATCGCATAACCAACCCACTGGCCTGGCCCGTGGTAAGTGACTTCGCCGCCGCGCTCTACCCGCAGGATTTCTGGCCCTTGTCCAGAGAGGAATTCTGGGCGGGCAGCTGGGGATCCTATCTGTCCAGCCAAGCTCTTGAGGAACTTGGGATCCGCCCCTGCCCCCAGGGTGTAGACCGGCGGGTGGGTGAGCAGTAGGAGCCCATCTGGCAGCTGCGGATTGCAGATCAGGCGAGCCACCCTGGCTTGCTGCCAAGCCCAAGCGGTGCGATAGGGCACCTCTCCCGCCAGGTGAACCTCCAGAGGCGGAGATCCCAAAGAGCGCTCAAACACCTGCGAGGACATCTCAAAGACGGTTTTGCTGGAGAGCTCGCTGTGCCACCAGAAGATGACCAAAAGACCCCATCCCAGCAACGTCCGCCTAGCCTACCGGCAGGTTGACCTGCGCCCGCAACCGCTCCAACAGGGCCCGCGGCTGCAATAGCCCCTCAATGCGGTCAATCGGCTTCCCATCTTTGAAGAGGATCAGCGTTGGCACCGCTTGAATGCCCCAGCGAGCAGCGATGGTTGGGTACTTTTCGGTGTCAACCTTCACAAAAGTAACCGCATCCCCCACCTGAGGTTTTACCTGCTCCAACACTTGCGCCATAACCTGACAAGGGCCGCACCAGGAAGCATAAAAATCCACCAGGATCGGGGTTTTGGATCCCTGAATCATGTCGTCAAAACTTTTGAATTGCTGTTTGTGCGCCATAGGAAACTCCCAGAGTGTTCTGAAAAGCCTGAGATGAAATCTATTTGTAAGCTAACTGTTTGAGACTAAAAATTAGGTAGGGATCCCGCTACGGCCTGCTTCGGTTTCCCGGTAGGATGGCTAGGGTTTGGGAGAAGAGCTAGAGCGTACCTGTAGTCTAGGGTGTTGTGGTGGACAAAGGGGCAGACTTTAGCAGGGTTTAAGGACTTGGAGGAGTGGGATCCCGATGGCAACAAGCAGCAGCATGGTGAATCGTGGCGTGTTGGCCACAGTGCTGGCCGGGGTAGGACTCAGCCTATGGGGGGCTTGGCGTTGGCTGTGGGATCCCTGGGGCTGGGCTCAGGTAGTGGCCGGGTTGCTGCTGAGTTTGGGCAGCTTGCTCTACTGGCTCAAGACCCGCCCCGCCGATCACCTGGTGGTGGAGCCCCAAGGCTGGCGCATCAGCCGCCACACCCCCGAGCACTGGGTCATTCAAGCGGAGTTTGTGGCTCGCAACCTCAACCCCCTTTTGGAAGTCACCTTGGCCCAGGTGGAGCCGCGACTGCATTTGCTCAGCGCCGGATCCCCAGAAGGCATTCACACCCGCCTACGCCTGCGCTCTCGCCATCCGGATCTTCCCCCCCGCCAAGACAACTACTGGCAGGCCTACATCATCACCCCCCAGAACCAGACTGGCCTAGAGGTTGAGATCGAGCTGAAGGGGGAAGGGCTGGCCCATTTGCGCTCTGCCTGGCTGGAGTTGGACTACATCCAGTACGGGCGGCAGCGGCGCACCCTCAAGACCAGCCATCTCATCCTGCCGTTGCAGGAGGTGGAGCCCTTGCCAGAGCTGAACTGGCAGCAGCAGGGATCCCTCCTTTGGGCCGCCGTTCCCACCCATCTGCTGACCCCCAGCGATGACTTGGCCGAGGTGCTACGGCGGTATGTAGGCCCTCACATCCAGCCCGGCGATATGGTGGCCATCTCGGAAAGCGCCGTGGCTATTGTCCAGGGCAACTTCCGCCATCCCCTGCAGGTGCAGCCCGGCTGGCTGGCCCACACCCTGTGCTACTTCTTCCCCTCCAAGACCAGTCTTTCAAGCTGCTACGGGATGCAGACTTTGATCGACTGCTCCGGGGCCTGGCGGGTGGTGTGGGCTTTTGTGGTGGGATCCCTGGCCAAACTGCTGGGGATCCCGGGGGTCTTTTATGCCCTGGCGGGGGAGCAGGCCGATCTCATCGACGACGTTACTGGCACCCTGCCTCCCTATGACCAGTTCATCGTGCTGGGGCCGCGGGATCCGGCCAAGTTGGTGGGGGATCTGCATCGGCAGACGGGCTACGAAGTGGCCATCGTGGATGCCAACGATCTGGGGCAGGTCAAGATCCTGGCAGCCAGCCCCGGCGTAGAGCGGGAGCTGGTGGAGCAAGCCCTGGGCAAGAACCCCGCCGGCAATGCCGCTGAACAAACCCCCCTTGTGCTGATCAGGAAGATGACACCTGACTGAGGCTCTGCTGGGATCCGAGGGCTTGCATCGCCTGGTGAGTGGAGAGGAAGAAGCGCTCAGCGCCCACTTTCTCCACAAACCCAGCCTTTTGGAGGCGATCCATTACCGGCCCCTTCACCTCGGCCATGGCAAAGCCCACCCCTGCCTGCTGCAAACGTTCCACCAGCTGGGTCAGCACTTCCAAAGCGCTGCCGTCGATGAAGTTGATGGCGCTGGCAACGAGCAGCACCTGCTCCACTGTGGGTCGCGCCGCCACCTCTCGCAGCAGATACTCCTGCAAGTAGGCTGCGTTGGCAAAAAACAGGCTCTCGTCCACCCGCACTGCCAAGATACGGGGATCGGTAATCACCTCATGGCGCTGCACGTTGCGGTAGTGCTCCGTACCGGGCACCTGACCCACGATGGCAATGTGAGGACGGCTAGCCCGCCAAAGAAAGAGCAGGATGGAGACTAACACCCCTATTCCGATCCCCTGCTCCACTCCGATCCCCAGCACACTGGCAAAGGTTACCAACCAAACCAGGGCATCGCCACGGTCGTAGCGCCAGCTTTGCAGCAGGGGGTGAAAATCCACCAGGGCCAGCACCGCCACCAGAACAATGGCCGCCAGGGTGGTCTGGGGCAAGAAGGTGAACAGGGGCATCAGCCAGATGACCGTCAAAGCCACCAACAGGCCGGTGATTAGGGAGGCCAGGCCACTGTTGGCGCCTGCTTGAAAGTTCACCACCGACCGGCTGATGCCTCCCGTTACCGGATAGCCGCCACTGCAGGCTGCTGCCAAGTTGGCTGCCCCCAAAGCCACCAGATCTTGGTTGGGATCCACCTTCTGCCGCCGCTGGCTGGCCAAGGACTGCCCCACGGCATAGCTCTCCGTGAAGCCCACCAAGCTAATGGCCAAGGCGGTGGGCAGAAGCGCTGTCCACTGTCCCCAGCTCAACGAGGGAAAGCCCAAGGGGGGCAACCCGGAAGGAATGGAGCCAACAACAGATACCCCTGCCCTCTCCGAGAGGTTTAGGCCCCAGACCAACAGGCTGGTCACGAGCACAGCCGCTAGCGGTGCCCCCTTGGTCAAAATCAAGGCCCAACCTGGAGGCACACCCCAACGCCGCAGTTGGTGGGGCAACTTTCGCTGAGCGTACACCAGCAGGGATACGGCCAGCAGCCCCAAGCCAAAGGTTACCCAGTTTACCTTATCCAGGCTTTGCCACAGCCGCTGCACCAACAGCAAGAAGGACTCCGTATTGGCGATCTTGACCCCCAGGAGGTGGCGGAGCTGGCTGAAGCCGATGATCAAGGCCGCCGCGCTGCCAAAGGCAGTCACCACCGTGTGGCTTAAGAAATTGGCCAAAAACCCCAGCCGCAACAACCCCATCGCCCCTTGAATCAAACCCACTTCCAAGGCCAGGCCTAAAGCCAACTGCCCGTACTCTGGGCTGCCCGGCAAGGACTCCGTCCCGCTGACGCGACCGGCCAGGGGCTCTAACCCCGCCGCCACCAAAAGAGAAATGATGGCCACTGGCCCTACCGCCAAGGCGCGGCTGGATCCCAGTAGTCCATAGACGATCACCGGCAAAATACTGGCGTACAGGCCCACTTGGGGGGGCAACCCGGCCAACAGGGCATAGGCCATGCTCTGGGGCACCAACAGAATGGCCACCACAAGGCCGGCGATCAGATCTCCCGGCAAATCTGATCGTTGATAGTGGAAGACCCAAAGGGACTCCTTAGCAAAGGGCAGGTACCGCGCCAGGATCCCTTGCCCCCCAGAGGAAGTAGAAGGGATCCCACTCATAGCGCCTGACCTCGGTTCCAGGGCATGCGAGCCAAGAGCAGAGCCATGCCACAGGTGTTGGTTACACCCGCAAACACCAGCCCAGCGCCCACAAAGCCACTCAGCAGCAGCCACCAGGGGTTGACAAAGGCCCCCAGAAGGGTTCCGGTGAGCACCAGGGATCCCGCCGCAATCTGCACCTGCCGCATGATGGAGATGGGAGCATTTTGGGTGCGGGTAACGGGCAGCTTGGCCGCTTTCCAAGCCTCGATCCCGCCCTTAAGGCTAATGACCTCCGGCCAACCGCGGTCTAGCAACTGGCAACTGGCCCGGATGGAGCGGCTGCCCATGCGGCAGTGCAACACCACCGGCTTCTCTGGCGTGGAAGCAGGCACTTTGGCCGGGTCAAAGGTAGATAGGGGCATGTTGATGGCCCCCGGGATCCGCTCATCGGCATATTCTCCCGGCTCCCGCACATCAATGAGCTGGACTCGCCCCTGATCCAGCCACTGTTTTAAGGTCAGGGCATCGATCTCCTTGAGACGGGGATCCCGTTCTTGCGAAGCGGAAGGGATAGGGTTTTGTTGGGTTACGGTCATGGTTGTCTCCTTGCTTCTAGCGTTGTCTAAAATGCAAAATGCAGCGATTTTTGGGATTAATCCCCCTCCTCAAGCAAATGACTGGGCTCACCGGGGTAAAACCGGCTATCCAGGATTTGCTCTGAGGAATAAGGGCAGGTTTTGGGGAAAATCTTTCTGGGCAGCTTGGTCTCCTCCAGGGCCAGCTTCAGCGCCCCCAAGTAAGACTTGGAGATGGCCTCTGGCAAATAGGGCTTGAGACTTGGGCTTTCTTCAAGAAGCTCCAGAACTTCCTGCCGCTGCAGCTGGAGGGTGAGGAGCCAGCTTGCGGATCTCCCCTCTGGCTGGTACTCCCACTTGAGGAGATGCCCAACCAAAACTGCAAGTCGGTTTCGCAGTTCCTGCCGCTGTTGCCTGCCCAACGATTCAATCTCCTCGACTAAATTGGGCAGATCCAGCTTCTCCCAGGCCCGATCCCGCAGAAATTGAGCTTGTTGCTGGATCCAAGCGTAGAAATCGCTCTCATAGAGACTTTCTCGATCCACGCTCAAACTCTCCATTTCTGGCAAGCCAATTGAGAGAAGGTTACCCAGAGCAGCGGGCCCTCACCATCGGAGTTTCACATGGGCTCCCCAGCCGGCGGGGGCTTACCCTGCACCTCGCTGCCCAGAAGGAATTAAACCGCTGCTGCCACTTGGCCGCACTGCTCGTTGGCCGGCACCGCTTCCTGGATCTTCTTCGGCTGGGGCAGGTTGAGGCTGTTCATCAGGGCAATGAAGCTCTCACGGGAACGCAGGTTGCCCGTTTCCGGATCCACAAAGCGCGGGTTCCAGCGCTTCTCCTCGCCAATGGTGGAGACGGTGTGCCCGCGATAGTCGTGGCCAGGATAGACCAGCGTCTCATCGGGCAGCGTAAACAAGTGCTGGGTAACATGGTCGTACATCAGGCCGGGATCCCCGCTTTGGAAATCCGTGCGCCCACAGCCGCGGATCAGCAGGGCATCTCCGGTAAGGACGCGATCCCCATTCACGCGGTAGGTCATGTGGCTGTCGGTGTGGCCCAGGGTAGCGATGGCTTCAATGACGACGGATCCCACTTGCAGCGTTTCCCCGTGACCGATGAAACGATCTGCACATTGAGCCTTGGCCTGTACTGGCACCACCCCTTGGCAACCGGTCAGTTCCCGCAGCTTCCCGGTTCCCGTGATGTGATCCGCGTGAACGTGGGTTTCCAGGCAGTACTTCAAGGTTAGACCCAATTCCCGAATCAGCTTCAAATCCCGCTCCACCTGCTCCAGCACTGGATCCACCAGGGCGGCCTCGCGAGTTGTCGGATCCGCGATTAAATAGGTGTAGGTGCTTGTTTCTGCGTCGAACAGTTGGCGAAATAGCATAGTGCCCTCCTGTCTGGTATCGAAAGCCCGACGTGAACTTGGACTTTCTAGGAACACTATATAACTATCTAGTGTTAAAATCAAGTTGCATGGACGGCGCAAGCAGGTTTGTTGATGGGAGAAAGCCGGTGAGCAGAGCGGATGTGAATGAGTGTCGCACGATCCTGACGCCGCAGGTTCTCAACAGCGTGGCGGAGTACTTCAAGGTTTTGGCGGAACCCAGCCGGCTGCAGATCCTGTGTGAGCTGCGCTCTGGGCCGAAGAATGTAACCCAGATTCTGGAAGCCACCGGCATGGGCCAGGCCAATGTTTCCAAGCACCTGAAAATCTTGGCGCAGGCAGGGATCGTCAGCCGTCAGCCCAAGGGGGTGAGTGTTTATTACCAAATTGCGGATCCCATGTGCTTTGAGCTGTGCGAAGTGGTATGTCGGCAGTTGGTGAGTCGGCTACAACAGCAAGCCCGCCAACTGGAGCCGCTGGCAGCCATTCACCCAGGTCAATCGAGCTGAGGCGAAAATGGTTCTCAAACGGGTTGGGGTTGTCGGGAGCACCTGATGATTAGTCCAGCCCCAGCCGCTGACGAAAGTAAGGGATGGTCTGTTGCAGCCCAACCTGCAAAGGGATCCGAGGTTCCCACCCCAAGAGGGCGCGGGCTTTGCCAATATCCGGCTGCCGTTGTCTGGGATCGTCCGTCGGCAGAGGCCGGTAAACGATGGGAGAAGGGCTGCCGGTGAGGGCGAGCACCTGCTGGGCCAGCTCCAGGATGGTGAACTCCTCTGGGTTGCCCAAGTTAAAGGGTCCGGGGTAGGGGCTGTTCATCAGCCGGATCAAGCCCTCTACCAAGTCGGAGATGTAGCAAAAGCTGCGGGTCTGGGATCCATCCCCATAGACCGTCAGGGGATCCCCGCGCAGGGCCTGGACGATAAAGTTGCTCACCACGCGGCCATCGTCCTCCCGCATGGCAGGGCCGTAGGTGTTGAAGATGCGGGCTACCCGGATCTCCGTCTGGTATTGCCGCTGCCAGTCGAAGGTGAGGGTTTCTGCCAAGCGCTTGGATTCGTCGTAGCAGGCCCGCGGGCCAATGGGGTTGACGTGGCCCCAGTAGTCTTCCGGTTGGGGATGCACTTGGGGATCCCCGTACACTTCTGAAGTCGAGGCCAGCAGGAACCTCGCTCCCGTTTTCTGGGCCAGTTGCAGCAGGTGATAGGTGCCCCAGACGCTGGTGCGGATGGTGCGGATGGGATCCGCTTGGTAGTGGGGGGGAGAAGCGGGGCAGGCCAGGTGGTAGATCTGCTGGATCCCGGCCTCTGCCAAAGCGGGCGGCAGGGGCTCGGCAACGTCGTGCCAAATGAACTGAAAGGCTGGGTTGTCTAGATGAGCTTGGACATTCAGCTGCCAGCCTGTGGAGCCATTGTCCAGGCAAATGACCCAGTGGCCTTCTTGCAGAAGGCGGGTTACCAAGTGGGATCCGATAAATCCCAGGCCACCCGTAACCAGGATCTTCATGATTTCCCCTGATTTCCCCAGCACCTACCAGCCCACTCCAATGAGGGTTATGCCCGCCTGCCGCACCGCCTCCCGATCCAGACAGTTACGGCCATCGATGAGCAAGGGCCGCCGCATCAGCTCTGCAATCCGTCGGTAATCCAGCGACAAAAACTCCGGCCACTCCGTCACCAACACCAGGGCATCGCAGTCCTGGGCCAGCCGGAACACATCCGTTTCCACCACCACATGGGCTAGCCCCTCCCGCATCCCCGAGGCGGATACAATTGGATCATATGCCTTGACCTTGGCCCCCAGACGGTGGAGTTGTTCGATCAAAGTCAGGGAAGGGGCATCCCGCAGGTCGTCGGTGTGGGGTTTAAACGTCAGACCCAGTAGGCCAATGGTTTTTCCCTTGAGCACCTTGAGGGCCTGCTGCAGCTTTTCCACCAGGCGCTGCCGCTGTTCTCGGTTAACCTCCACCGTGGCCCGCAACAGCTTGGCCTCATAGCCATAGTCAGCAGCGGTTTGAATGAGAGCCGCCAGATCTTTGGGGAAGCAGCTTCCGCCCCACCCTATGCCGGCGTTGAGAAAGGCGCGGCCAATGCGCCTATCTAGGCCGATCCCTTCTGCCACCTGGGTGATGTCGGCGCCGGTGCGCTCGCAGATGTTGGCCATTTCGTTGATGAAGCTAATCTTGGTGGCCAGGAAGGCGTTGGCGGCATACTTGATCATTTCGGCAGAAGCCAGGTCGGTCACCAGCAAAGGCACGGGATCCCCTTGCAGGCCCTGCTGGCGGTTGAGGATGGGTTCATACAGCTGCCGCATGATTTCAATGGCGCGGGGGCTGTTAGAGCCAATCACAATGCGATCCGGGTAGAAGGTATCTTGGATGGCACTGCCCTCCCGTAGGAACTCGGGGTTGCTCACCACGTCAAACTGCGGCGTCCAAGGCGAGAGCTCCAAGGTCAGGGATCTGGCCTCAGGATCCCTCCCCACTTCTCGGCTGCTCAGCCGCTGCTTGGCGGCTTCGGCGGCCCCGTCCAAAATGAGCATGCGCACCCAGTCCCCAGAGCCAATGGGCACAGTGGATTTGTTGACAATGACCCGATAGTGCTCGTCCAGATGCTGGCCAATTTCCCGCGCCACTGCTTCCACGTAGCGCAGATCGGGATCCCCGCTGGGCAGGGCCGGGGTGCCCACGGCAATAAACACCACCTCGCTGGCCTGGATCCCAGAGCCCAGATCGGTGCTAAAGTGCAGCCGACCCGCCGCAGTTCCCTCCCGCACCAGCTCTTCCAGGCCGGGCTCGTAGATGGGCAGGCGACCCCGCTGCAGCCCTTCAATCTTGGCGGGGTTGTTGTCCACACAGATAACGCTATTTCCTAGGTGAGCCAGGCAAGCCCCTGTTACCAGGCCCACATAGCCAGCGCCTACCACAGCAACGTGCATACTCAGAGTTCGCTCCCCAATCGGCGGCCACTTGACTAAGCCTTAGCAGCTTGCTTTTAGGGTACCCTCCCTTACCCCTATTGAGGTCGGTGACAGAATAAAGCAGGATATCTGTGGATCCCCGCCCGAGCTGCAGTGAGCTTTCTGGATTCTGCTGCCATAGCCAGCCGCCGTCAGCGCCAAGTGCAGAGGGTGCTGTACGTCACGCTAGGGCTAAATGTCCTGGTGTTTCTGATCAAGTTAATCCTGGGGCTGACGACGGGATCCCTAAGCCTCATTGCCGATGCCCTACACAGCTCCACCGACAGCGCCAGCAACATTTTGGGCTTGGTGGCCATGCGCTTTTCTTCGCCAGAGCCCGATGACGACCATCCCTACGGCCATCGCAAGTTTGAAGCCATTGGAGCGCTGGGGATCGCCGCCTTTTTGGGGATGGCCAGCCTGGAGATCCTGCGCACAGCCGTGGAGCGGTTTTGGGAGCCCCAGCCCCACCTGCAGATCGATGAGCTGACCTTGGGGATGATGGTGGGCGTGCTGGGCATTAATGTCTTTATCACCCTCTACGAGCACCGCTGGGGCAAAGCTCTGTCCAGCTCGCTGCTGTTGGCCGATGCGCGCCATACCCTCAGCGACGTTGGGGTAACGCTGACGGTGTTGCTGGGGTTGGCCGGCATGCATTACTGGGGGATCCCTTGGCTGGATCAAGCCCTGGCTTTGCCGGTGGCGCTGCTGGTGCTCCGAAGCGGCTGGGAAGTGCTGCAGGAGAATCTTCCCTACCTCACCGACCGGGTGGCGATCCCCTCTGAGGTCCTGCGGGATCTGATCCTGAGCGTGCCAGGCGTGCTCGACTGCCATGACATCACTTCCCGCGGGATCCCAGGGGAAATGGTCTTTATCGAGATGCACCTGGTGGTGGAGCCACAGGACATTGAGTCCGCCCACCGCCTCACTGAGGAAGTCGAACACCTCCTGCAAGGGCGCTACGGGCCGGCGCGGATCCTCATCCACCTGGAGCCCCGCTCCCATATCGAACAACCCTAGCGAGAGCTTGCCACCTGCCAACAGATGACCCAGCCAAGGCTCAGGGATCCCGATGTTTCCAAAAGAACACCAAAACGGTATCAACGCCTCTGCGAGCGTCCCTCAAAATCTCGGAAAAGCCCATTCTTTCGTCGGATCCCTCGACGCCTTGTGCCACAAGGCTTTCCGGCCCCAAAACCCCCTCGCCGAAACTCTTTTTGCCCCCTTTTTTCCGGATCCCTCGCAAACGGGTCTTGCATCCCTTGCCCTGCTTGGCTTTAATAGGGGTGGAGTTCCCCCTTCGGGGGGATCCCTAGAAATTGGAAACTCCAGCCTGTTTCTCCAATGATCCAGCCGGAGTCGCAGTAGTGTTCCCCCTTCGGGGGGATCCCTAGAAATTGGAAACTAATGAAGACTAGATGTTGACGAGGACTTTCACCTCGTGTTCCCCCTTCGGGGGGATCCCTAGAAATTGGAAACTTCTGCCCCTTCCAACTCAGGAGGGCAGTTTTCGATAGGGAGTTCCCCCTTCGGGGGGATCCCTAGAAATTGGAAACTTTGGTTTGTCGGCGAAAGACTCCCCTAGGACCTCTACTAGTTCCCCCTTCGGGGGGATCCCTAGAAATTGGAAACTCTTGGATAGAAGCAGTT
>NZ_JANSIB010000101.1:0-10835 GCF_047461895.1 Synechococcus sp. R55.8
GTTGCGGGCGATGGCACTCCTGAGGATGCCTTGGCTCTCTTTGCCCGCCTGAACTTCCGGCCCAACCAGGCGGAGATTGTCTATCGCCCTGCCCAGGTGGGTACGCAGTCGGTACTGTTCGCTCCGGATCCGACGCGGCCCAATATCTTGCCCAATCAGTTGGTGCGCATCCGGCGCCTGTTGAACGGTCGGGTGCAGGCAGAGTTTGACCCGGCCAATGTCAGCACAGTCCTCAACTTCGTCCAGGTTAGCCCGCCGCCGCGACCTTTCCCCACCCCGATCCCGCAGTTGCCCGTCCCTGAGCGTCCCGGTGCCCCTACCGCGTTTGACTACTTCTTCTCCTTGCGCACCGAGCGCTCCACAGGTACGTTGCCTGGATCCCCTGTGGAGGGAACTAATCTCAGTCCTGTTATCCTTCAGGGCATTGTCCCCACCACGGGAGATTTTGTCTTCCGCACCTTAGCTGGGGCACAACTGGCCGGGCCGTTTAATAGGGCAGATATTGGCGGTTCTCTGCTGCGAGGCAACTTGAATTTGGTTTTCGATCCAACCACCTCTGGCTCGAATATCTCTGGGCAATTCTTTATTGAGCAAGAGTTCCCCACTGACAACCAAGTTATAGGCCCGAACCCACCAACTGGCGACGGAAATACGGGTACTCCTGATGCAGGGGGAGTTATTCTCATTATTCGTGGATTCTTTGAGGGCACGCAGGTGCGGCTGTAACCCAGGCAACCCGTTTGATCCCAGAGCAGGGATCCGCTCTGGCTTGGCCTTTTCGTCGGTCAGAGCTTGGGTAGATCGCTGAGCACCACCTGCGCGCAGTTGTGGCCAGGGATCCCGGTCACTCCGCCTCCTGGGTGCGCCCCTGAGCCGCAGAGGTAAAGGCCGGGAATGGGGGATCGATAGTCGGCCAGGCCGGAGATGGGCCGTAGGTTGTAGCTTTGATCCGGCGTCATTTCCCCGTGAAAAATGCTGCCCCCCACAAGGCCGAAGCGGGCCTCCAGATCCACGGGCGACAACATCTGCCGTGCGATCACGGCGTTTTTAATGTTGGGGGCAAATTGGGCAATTTTGTCGATTACCCGATCGGCAAATTCCTCCCGTAGGCCATCGTTCCAGTCTCGCCCTTTGGGTTGGTAGGGCACAAACTGACAGAAACAGGAGAGAATGTGCTTGCCTGGGGGAGCCATCGTCGGGTCGGTGGGGGATTGGCTGTAGATCTCGATAAACGGATCCCGGGAAGGGATCCCGTACTTGCAGTCATCCCAAGCCCGCTCCAGATAGGCCACCGAGGGGGCAATATCCACTGTGGCAGAGCTGACAACTTCTGGGGGCACTTCAGCAGGGGCCGCCGTGTAGCGGGGCAGTTCCTCCAGGGCCAAGTTGAGCTTGTACACCGGGCCTGAGGTGCGGTAGTGCCGTTCTAGCCGGTCACGCAAGTCTGGGGGCAAAGAGGAGCAGAGTCGCAAAAAGGTGATCTGGGGATGGGCATTGGAGAGAACCGCCCGCGCCCGCACGGTTTCCCCCGATTCGAGGACGACTCCAGCGGCCTGCCCACTCTCCATCAAGATCTCCGCCACTGGAGCAGACGTGCGGATCTCCACCCCTAAGTCCAGAGCTGCCTTGGCCATCGCTTGGGTAATGGATCCCATCCCACCGCGCACATAGCCCCAGACCCCACGCGAGCCAATAGCCCGACCTACCGCATGGACCAGCCAAATGTAGGGCGTACCCGGAGTCATCGGCCCGGCAGAGGTGCCGATCAAAGATTGGGGAGCCATCGCCGCCTTGACCTGCTCCGACTCGAAGAACTCATCCAGGAGATCGGTGGTCGAGAGAAGCATAATGCGGCGGAAATCGTCCTCATACCCGGCGGCTGCAAAGCGATCCGCCAGTTGGCCCAGTGAAATCGGCGGCTGCATCAAAGTTGGCTCCACCACCTCGTTCACCCGATCCCAAAACTCCTCCCAGCGGTCGTAGGCTTCCGCATCTTTGCGGGAAAACTTGGCAATTTCCGCCTTGCTCTTGGCGCGGTTATCGGCATACAGGAAGAGGTGCTGCCCATCCGGGAAGGGCATGAAATAGGAAGGTTGCTTGGCGTAGACCTCAAAGCCATAGTCCGGCAGGCGCAGATCGCGAATGATCTCCGGGCGCAGCAAACTACAGGAGTAGGAAGCCACCGACACGCGAAAGCCCGGGTGAATTTCTTCCGTAATGGCAGCACCACCAACGGTGTGATAGCGCTCCAGCACCAGCACTTTTTGCCCCGCTTTGGCCAAATAGCAAGCGCTCACCAGCCCGTTATGCCCGGCCCCAATCACCACTGCGTCGTAGCTCATCAACAATCCTTCTGCAAACGCTTCTCCACCCACAATACTCCTGCCAGCCAAGACTCGATCTGCCGGCAAGGGATCCCTGCCTTAACCGATGGAAAAAACCTGATCCAGACTCAACTCTCCAGCCAGGATCCCTGGGATCCCAACTTTTTCCTTGGGGGTGTAAGCCTCTCTTCTCTGGTAAACTCCCGACCCTGTTGGCAAGCTGTACGTCTCTAGGCAGTTCTCTTGCAAGTTCAAGATCCAGTAGTTGGGGATCCCAGCTTTGGCGTAGAGTCCGAGTTTGACTTCCCGATCATAGGTAAGGGAAGAATCAGCCACTTCGATGATGAGATAGATGTCTTCGGGCTGAGGATGCCGAGAGCGGTACTCATCCTGCTGAAAGCGCACAATGGCAAAGTCGGGCTCCGGCTCGTGATTGGGGGGCAGTTGCACCGGATCCTGGGTGCGCACAATAGCTTGCTCCTGCACAAGGCCCACCAACAGTCGGTACAGGCGGCTACAGTAGGCGGCGTGCCTCTCCCCTTTCGTCATCTTTTGAACCAGGAGCCCGTCAATCAGCTCCAACTGATTGGGCCCTTCAATCTGTCCAGACTCAATCAGCCGATGAAACTCCTCAAAGGTATATCGCCTGATATAGGGATCCAATCGGGCGGCTAGAGTCATCGACCAAACTCATCAGACCCTAAACTTCATATCACCACTCTACCAACTCACAAAAAAGGGATCCCTGGACCAGCCGAGGGATCCCTATTCAGCAGGTTATGGGCTTGCTACCCCGACTGGGAAGCTGTCGAGGCGATAACAAAGGCCGCGTAGGTCAACACGTAACCCACCGTGAAGTGAGCCAGACCCACCAGACGACCTTGGACAATCGACATGGCCACCGGCTTGTCTTTCCAGCGGATCAGCTTGGCCAAGGGAGTGCGCTCGTGCGCCCACACCAAGGTCTCGATCAGCTCTTGCCAGTAGCCGCGCCAGGAGATCAAGAACATGAACCCGGTTGCCCACACCAGGTGGCCGAACAGGAACATCCAGGCCCAAACCGCCAGGTTATTCATCCCGTAGGGGTTGTAGCCGTTGATCAACTGGGCGGAGTTGGCCCAGAGGTAATCCCGCAGCCAGCCCATCAGGTAAGTGGAGTTCTCGTTGAACTGGGCAGTGTTGCCGCTCCAAACCCCAAGCTGCTTCCAGTGCCAGTAGAAGGTAACCCAGCCGATGGTGTTCAGCATCCAGAACATGGCCAGGTAGAAGGCATCCCAGGCGGAGATGTCGCAGGTGCCGCCCCGACCCGGGCCGTCGCAGGGGAAGCTGTAGCCAAAGTCCTTCTTGTCCGGCATCAGCTTAGAGCCGCGGGCATCCAACGCCCCCTTGACCAAGATCAAGGTGGTGGTGTGCAAGCCCAGCGCAATGGCGTGGTGCACCAGGAAGTCACCCGGGCCAATGGGCAGGAACAGGGATCCATTGGGATCGTTGATGGCCTGCAGCCAGCCCGGCAGCCACACGTTGCCGTAGTTGGGCCAAGCGGTAGAAGCAAGGCTGTCGGGGTTGGACAACAACACATCCATGCCGTAGATCATCTTGCCGTGAGAGGCCTGGATGAACTGAGCAAACACCGGCTCGATCAAGATCTGCTTCTCCGGCGTGCCGAAGGCCTGCATGACGTCGTTGTGGACGTACAGCCCCAGGGTGTGGAAGCCCAGGAACAGCGATACCCAGCTGAGGTGGGAGATAATCGCTTCCTTGTGATCCAGCACCCGCGCCAGCACGTTGTTCTTGTTGGCCTCAGGATCGTAGTCCCGCACCAGGAAGATGGCCCCGTGGGCAAACGCCCCCACCATCAAGAAGCCAGCAATGTACTGGTGATGGGTGTAGAGAGCCGCCTCCGTGGTGTGATCCATGGACATGAACACGTAGGGGTTAAGGGCGTACATGTGCTGCGCCACCAGCGAGGTCACCACCCCCAGACAGGCCAAGGCCAGAGCCAACTGGAAGTGCAGGGAGTTGTTGACCGTGTCGTAGAGACCTTTGTGGCCTTCTCCCAGCAGGCCTCCGAAGGGAGTGCCCTTGGGGGGGTTGTGGGCGCCAAGGATCTCCCGGATGCTATGGCCAATGCCCCAGTTGGTGCGGTACATGTGGCCGGCCACGATGAAGATCACCGCGATGGCCAGGTGGTGGTGGGCCATGTCCGTCAGCCACAGGGACTGGGTGTTGGGGTTAAAGCCACCCAAGAAAGTGAGGATGGCCGTGCCCGCCCCTTCTGCCGTGCCCCAGACATGGTTGGCCGTGTCCGGGTTCTGGGCATACACCCCCCAGTTGAGGGTAAAGAAGGGCTTCAGACCTGCCGGGTGGGGCAGAGTGGTAAGGAAGTTGTCCCAGCCTACGTGCTGCCCGCGGGACTCGGGGATGGCGACGTGTACCAGGTGACCCGTCCAAGCCAGGGAACTGACCCCAAACAAGCCGGCCAGGTGGTGGTTGAGACGGGCTTCAGCGTTCTTGAACCAGCTCAGGCTAGGCCGGAAGCGGGGCTGCAGGTGCAGCCAGCCGGCAAACAGAAACACTGCCGCCAACAACAGCAGGCCAATCGCGCCGGTGTAGAGATCGCCGTTGGTGCGCAGGCCAATGGTGTTGAACCAGTAGTACAGGCCAGAGTAGGCCGCGTTGACGGGGCCGCCGCCCCCCGGTTGGGTAAAGGCTTCCACCGCTGCCTTGCCAAAGTGGGGATCCCAGATGGCGTGGGCGATGGGGGTGACACCCGTGGGGTTGGCTACCCATTGCTCATAGTTGCCTTGCCAGGCGATGTGGAAGACGTTGCCGGAGGCCCACAGGAAGATGATTGCCAGATGGCCAAAGTGGGTGGCGAACAGCTTTTGGTAAAGCCGCTCCTCCGTCATGCCATCGTGGGTCTCGAAGTCGTGGGCGGTGGCAATGCCATACCACAGCCGACGCGTGGTGGGATCGCTGGCCAGGTCTTGGCTGAATTGGGGAAAACGAGTTGCAGTTGTCATGATTCTCTCTTCCTCCTTGCCTTAGCCGAGTGCGCCGAACCGTGCCAGGAAGAACGCCCAGGTGGTGACGATCCCTCCCAACAGGTAGTGGGCCACACCGACCGCCCGACCCTGAATGATGCTCAGAGCGCGGGGTTGAATGGCCGGAGCGACTTTTAGCTTGTTGTGGGCCCAAACGATGGACTCAATCAGCTCCTGCCAGTAGCCGCGACCGCTGAACAGGAACATCAGGCTGAAGGCCCAGACAAAGTGAGCGCCCAAGAAGAGCAGCCCATAAGCCGACAGAGCCGAGCCGTAGGAGTTGATCACCTGCACCGATTGCGCCCACAGGAAGTCCCGCAACCAGCCGTTGATGTTGACGGCGCTGGCCGCAAAGTTGCCGCCGGTGATGTGCTCAATCGTGCCATCGGCGTTGACGGTGCCCCAGATGTCGCTCTGCATCTTCCAACTGAAGTGGAAGATCACGATGGAAATGCAGTTGTACATCCAGAACAAGCCCAAGAACACGTGATCCCAGCCGGAGACCTGGCAGGTGCCGCCCCGACCTGGGCCATCGCAGGGGAAGCGGAAGCCCAATTTGCCTTTGTCGGGGATCAGGCGAGAAGAGCGGGCAAACAGCACCCCTTTGAGCAGGATCAGCACCGTGATGTGGATGGTCATGGCGTGAATGTGGTGCACCATGAAGTCCGCCGTGCCCAGCACCATCGGCATCATGGAGACCTTGCCGCCCACGGCCACCACGTCGCCGCCGAAGATGGGGCTAACCGACGCGCCCACATAGGGAGCTGTGCTGGCAATGGCCGAAGTGTGCAGCGACTGAATCCACTGGGCGAAGATGGGCTGCAGTTGGATGCCGGTGTCCGAGAACATGTCCTGCGGACGGCCCAGGGCTTGCATCGTGTCGTTGTGGACGTAGAAGCCAAAGGCGTGGAAGCCCAAGAACAGACACACCCAGTTGAGGTGGCTGATGATGGCGTCGCGGTGGCGCAATACCCGATCCAAGACGTTGTTGCGGTTCACCGCCGGGTCGTAGTCGCGCACCATGTAAATGGCCCCGTGGGCAGCACCCCCCACCACGAAGAAGCCGCCTATCCACATGTGGTGGGTAAACAGGGAGATCTGGGTGGCGTAGTCGATGCCCATGTAGGGGTAGGGGTTCATGGCATACATGTGCTGCGCCACGATGATGCTCAGGGATCCCACCATGGCCAAGTTGATGGCCAGTTGGGCATGCCAGGAGGTGGTGAGCACTTCGTACAGGCCCTTGTGGCCTTCGCCGGTGAAGGGGCCCTTGTGGGCTTCCAGGATCTCTTTAATGGAGTGGCCGATGCCCCAGTTGGTGCGGTACATGTGGCCGGCCACGATGAAGAGCACGGCAATGGCCAAGTGGTGGTGGGCTTGGTCGGTTAGCCAGAGGGCACCGTTCTGCGGATCCAGGCCACCCTTGAAGGTGAGGAACTCCGCGTACTTGCCCCAATCCAAGGTAAAGAAGGGCACCACCCCGCTGAAGATGCCCCAATCCACGCTGGGGAACATCTCCTTCATCAAGGCGGGCTTGAGGATGAACTCGTGGGGCAAGGGCACCTGATCCGCCGGCACGCCCGCATCCAACATCTTGTTGATGGGAATGGACACGTGGATTTGGTGACCGGCCCAGGCCAAAGAACCCAGCCCCAGCAGGCCCGCTAGGTGGTGGTTGAGCATCGATTCCACATTTTGGAACCACTCCAGCTTGGGAGCCCGCTTGTGGTAGTGGAACCAGCCGGCGAACAGGCACAACCCGGCCATCACCAAGCCACCGATGGCGGTGCAGAGGAGTTGAAACTCATTGGTGATGCCGGCAGCTCGCCAGAGGTGAAATAGACCAGAAGTAATGCGGATCCCTTCGAAGCCGCCGCCCACATCCCCATTCAGGATCTCTTGGCCGAAGATGGGCCAGACCACTTGGGCGCTGGGCTTGACGTTGATCGGATCCGCCAGCCAAGCAGAATAGTTGGAGAACTGAGCTCCGTGGTAGTACATGCCGCTCAGCCAGACGAAAACCACTGCCAAGTGGCCGAAGTGAGCGGAAAAGATCTTACGAGAGACGTCTTCTAAGTCGCTGGTGTGACTGTCGAAGTCATGAGCAAGAGCATGGAGGTTCCAGATCCAGGTCGTGGTCTTGGGGCCACGGGATAGGCTGCGGTCGAAGTGGCCCGGCTTAGCCCATTTCTCAAATGAGGTGGGAACCGGATCCACGTCAACCGACACCTTGACCTTCGGCTCTCGCTCCTTTGGCGTAGTTGTCATCAAGAACTCCTCTCTTGCGACAAGGAACGAAGCATCCCTACCCCTTGGCAGAAGATTCCCCCAGGGCAGGACTTACCTGGCATTATAGGTCAGGGTTTGTGAGCCCTCAGTTGCTTCACAATAATTAAACGAGGGATCCCTTGTCCCATCGAGGCTGGAGTCGATTGGCAATTGTTCTTTCGATCATAGATGTAAATATATGTAACGAATTTTCAGCCAACCCAATCCGTTCTCAGGAAGGGTTGGAACTGAACAATAGACAGCAAGGGATCCCCTGGGTGGGGATGTGTGGTAAAACCCTGGCAGCCCTTTTGCAGATACCACCCTATGACCCTAGAGATTCCCCGTCGCCAATACGTCAGCAACTACGGCCCCACCGTAGGGGATCGGGTGCGCCTGGCGGATACCGAACTGATCATCGAGGTGGAGGAGGATTTCACCACCTACGGCGAGGAGATTAAGTTTGGGGGCGGCAAAACCATCCGCGATGGCATGGGGCAATCGCCGACGGCCACCCGCGCCAATGGGGCCTTGGATCTGGTGATCACCAACGCCCTGATCCTGGACTGGTGGGGCATCGTCAAGGCGGATGTGGGCATTCGCGATGGCTACATTGTCGGCATTGGCAAAGCCGGCAACCCCAACATCCAAGCGGGGGTGACGCCGGGCATGGTGGTTGGCCCCAGCACTGAGGTGATTGCCGGGGAAAACCTGATCCTGACGGCGGGCGGGATCGATGCCCATGTGCATTTCATCTGTCCGCAGCTGTGCGAGTTTGCCATCGCCTCGGGAGTGACCACCCTTTTGGGGGGCGGAACTGGGCCGGCCACCGGCAGCAACGCCACCACCTGCACCCCTGGAGCTTGGAACTTGGGCAAGATGTTGCAGGCGGCGGAGGGGTTCCCCGTCAATTTGGGCTTCTTTGGCAAGGGAAACGCGGCTTTTCCCGCAGCTTTGCGGGAACAGGTGGAAGCGGGGGCCTGCGGCCTCAAGATCCATGAAGATTGGGGATCCACGCCGGCGGTGATCGACAGCTGTTTGCAAGTCTCGGATGAGTACGACATCCAAACCCTCATCCACACCGATACTTTAAATGAATCGGCTTTTGTGGAAGATACCATCGCCGCCATCAATGGCCGCACCATTCACACCTTTCACACCGAAGGGGCTGGAGGTGGGCATGCCCCCGATATCATTCGCATTGCCTCCGAGCCCAACGTGCTGCCCAGCTCCACCAATCCCACCCGCCCCTTTACCCGCAACACCATCGAAGAACATCTGGACATGCTGATGGTGTGTCACCACCTGAGCAAGAATGTGCCGGAGGATATTGCTTTTGCCGAAAGCCGCATTCGCCCCCAAACCATTGCCGCCGAAGACATCTTGCATGACATGGGGGTGTTCAGCATCATCTCTTCCGACTCGCAGGCCATGGGCCGGGTGGGGGAGGTGATCATCCGCACTTGGCAGACAGCTCACAAGATGAAGGTGCAGCGGGGGCCTTTGCCGCAAGACAGCAGCCGCAACGACAACTTCCGGGCCAAGCGTTACGTGGCTAAGTACACCATCTGCCCTGCCATCGCCCAAGGACTCAGCCACGTCATCGGGTCGGTGGAGGTGGGAAAACTGGCGGATCTGTGTCTGTGGAAGCCGGCCTTTTTTGGGGTTAAGCCGGAAATCGTCCTGAAGGGGGGCCTGATTGCCTACGCCCAAATGGGGGATCCCAATGCTTCCATTCCAACCCCGCAGCCGGTGTACCCCCGCCCCATGTTCGGCAGCTTTGGCCGCGCCCTGACCGAGACCAGCCTGCTCTTTGTCTCCCAGGCTGCCCTAGACCTGGGGATCCCGGAGAAATTGGGGATCCAGCGCCGGGCCGTAGCGGTGAAAAATTGCCGCGAGATCGGCAAAGCGGATTTGAAACTCAATACCGCCACTCCCCACATTGAGGTGAACCCGGAGACCTATGAAGTGCGGGCCGATGGAGAATTGCTCACCTGCGAGCCGGCAGAGGTGCTGCCCATGGCGCAGCGGTATTTTCTGTTCTAATTTGGGTGTTCTAATTTGGGAGAGCTTGAGAGCTCCTTGGGAGGTTGACCGGTAACTCAAGCATGGGCCACCTTGTTCTCCGCCACCTCAGCAAGCGCTTCCACAAGGGAGGGATCCCTGTCCTCAGGGATTTGTCTTTGAGTGTGGAGGCAGGGGAGATCTTCGCCCTGCTGGGGCCATCGGGCTGCGGCAAGTCCACCACCCTCAATCTCATCGCCGGTCTGCTGGAACCGGATCCCTTGCCCTATCCGGGGGAAATCTGGCTGGACGGGATCCCCCTCAACCCTCTGCCGCCGGAACGGCGCGGCGTGACTTTGCTGTCCCAACACAGCCGCCTGTTTCCCCACCTGAGCGTGGGGGAAAACGTCGCTTTTGGCCTGAAAATGCGGGGTATTCCCCGGGCAGAGCGGGAGGCTGCCGCCTTGGGCATGTTGGAGCGGGTGCAATTGCCCGGATTGGCTCAGCGTCGGCCTAGCCAGCTTTCTGGCGGACAAGCGCAGCGGGTGGCCCTGGCGCGGGCTTTGGTGATTCGGCCCAAGGTGCTGCTGTTGGATGAACCTTTATCGGCCCTGGATGCCAACCTGCGCCAAGAGATGCAGGCCCTCATCCTGGAGCTGCAGGCGGAAACAGGGGTGACGACGGTGCTGGTTACCCACGATCAAGCAGAAGCCACAGCCATGGCCCAACGCATCGGCCTGATGTTTGAGGGGCAGCTACACCAGGTGGGATCCCCTGTGGAGTTCTATCAGCAGCCGCGCTCCGAGCGCATTGCCCGCTTTTTTGGCGGGGTCAATTTTTTCGATGCGCAGGCGGAGGGTCACCAGCTTCGCCTCAACAACGGGATCCTCTTGAAAAGCGCCGCGCCACTCCAAGGTCAGGTGCGGCTGACGGTGCGCCCGGAACAGGTGCAGGTGTTTCCCCATCCGCCCGGCTTGGCCGACAATGTTTTCTCCGCTCAAGTGATGGCGGAACGCTTTGCAGGCACCCAGCGACGGCTGACCTTGCAAGCCCCTTGGGGCAGTCTGCAGGCTTGGGTGGCTCCCCACCAAGTGTTTGCGCCGGGGCAGGCAGTGTGGATCCATTTGCCGCCAGAGGCTCTGTGGCCTGTGGAGATTGGCGGGGATCCCTCACCCCCGGCCCTTTTCCCAAAGGA
>NZ_JANSIB010000102.1:0-10807 GCF_047461895.1 Synechococcus sp. R55.8
AGCCTTTCTCTGTAGACGTTCGATTGCACCTAAAAAATTGCCCCGCCCATCACCGGGCGGGGTTATTGCTGCATCCTCAGGCCAGCTTAAACTGCCTCTGGAACTTTGGCCTCTTCCGCCGCCACTTCCTGCACCACGATCTTGCCCCGGAACACCACGTAGTTGTAGATGTTGTAGGACAAGATAACCGGGATCAGAAAGCCAATAAAGGTGAGCATAAACACCAGCGAGCTGGGGGAGGCTGCCGCTTCGTAGATGGTGACGCTGGGGGGGATGATGTTGGGGAAGACCATGAACCCCAAGCCGATAAAAGAAAGCGCAAAGATCAAAAAAGTGTAAACCAAAACGCTATTTTCTTCCCGCCGGCGCAGGCTGCGCAGCAACAACGCCACCAACAAAAGTCCCAGAACTGGGATGGCAGCAAAGATGTAGAAAAGAGGGGGCGAGAAAAGCTGAGCACGCGCCTGCTCGGACATGATAGGAGTGCTGATGGTGATAAACACTGCCCCCAGTAAAGTTGTCCAGGTGGCGATGGTTGCCGTCTTGTAGTAGGTTTCCTGAAGCTCGCCGGTGGTCTTAACGATTAGGTAGGCTGAGCCGATTAACACATAGCCCTGGATCAAAGTAAGAGCCACCAACAGCGTGCGCCAGGTCAGCCAATCCCAGGGGCTGCCGGCAAAGTGGCCGGCTTCGTCCACGCGGATCCCTTCGAAGACGCTGCCCAAGGCAAATCCCTGGCCCAAGGCTGCCAAAAAGCTGCCCACTCCAAAGGCCAGGTTCCACACCAACTTGTTGTCGGCGTTTTCCCGAAACTCGAAGGAAACGGCCCGCAAGATCAGGCCCACCACCATGATCACCAAGGGTATGTAGAGGGCATTGAGAATGGTGGCGTAGGCGAGAGGAAAAGATCCAAATAGGGATCCCCCCATCAACACCAGCCACGTCTCGTTGGCATCCCAAACATTGCCCAAGCTGGTCATGAGAATGCTGCGCCGCGTCTCGCTGGAGGCCGTCAGGGAGAGGATACCAACTCCCAGATCAAACCCGTCCAGCAGAACGTAGAGAAATAGGAATAGGCCCAGGATAAAAAACCAAACCTGGGGCAGAAACCGCTGTAAAGGCTCAAAAGATTCCATCGCTGTTCCCTCTGCTTTGAGTATTTCTGACCAGTGCGAGACAGTTCCCGATGGCGATCCCCAGTCCCTCTCCCTCTAGGGAAGGGAAGTTGGGAGTTGACGTAGCGAAGGGTTTCACTGCTGTGGGGAATGGGCCTGCTACGTTGCCCTGTTGCTACTTGGAGTCACCAGTTAGATGGCTACCAAACTGCTGCTACCGAGCTTCTGCAGGACGGCGATCCGGCTCGTGGCGGGCAGGCTCGACCACGATCACCGGCTGCGTTGCCGGGACAGGGGCGGGCAACTCCAGGTTTGGCCCTTCGCGGATGATGCGGCTGCCAAAGTAGAGAGCGGCAACGAAGAACACAGTGTACAACGCGGTCAGGCCAACCAGAGAAAACAGCACTTCTCCTGCCGGCAGGGGCGAAACCGATTCCACCGTGCGCAGTTGTCCATACACAATCCAGGGCTGCCGACCCACACAGCGGACGATCCAACCGGTTTCAACGGCGATGTATCCCAGGGGTGCTGCGAAGATCCAAGCTCTCATCAGCCACTTTTGCTGAGAAAGGGCCTCCACTGAGAGCTTGCCCCTCAGCCATTGCACAAGGGTAACTCCGACAAGCCCGGCTAGGAGGAGGCCAATGGCCACCATTGTCCTAAAGGAGTAGTAGATGAGGCCAACCATGTGGGGACGATTTTGGGGATCCCAGCTTTTGAGCCCTTGAATGGGTCGATCCAAGCGGGGCTTAAACTCCAGCAGATAGCCCAGCGCGCCGGGGATCTTCACCTCCCACTCGTTGCGCTCTTCGCGGTCGTTGGGCACAGCCAACAGGCTCCAGTCTGCCCGCTCGCCGGCAGGGATCGTCTCCCACTGGGCCTCCATGGCCGCCAGCTTGGCCGGCTGATAGCGATAGACTTGCTCCGCGCTCAGATGGCCGACAAACACCTGCAAAGGGGCGACCACCAGGGTCATTGCCAAGACCACTTTGAGGGAGCGGGAGAAGAACTCGCTGTGCCGCCGCTTGAGAATGTACCAGGCACTGATGCCACCGATAACAAACAAAGAGGTTTCCAAGGTGGCAAAAAACATGTGCAGAAAGCTGTTGACCATGAAGGGGTTGACAATAGCTTGCAGGTAGTCCCGCACCACAAATTTCCCATCGACGAACACGCCACCTGCCGGCGTCTGCAGCCAAGAGTTGGCCGTCAGGATCCAAAAGGTGGATAAGTTGGCGCCAAAGGCCACCAGGATCGTCGAGATCCAGTGAATCACCGGCGGGACGCGCTCCCAGCCGAACAGCATGATCCCCAAAAAGCTGGCCTCCAGCATGAAGGCCATTGTGCCTTCAAAGCCCAGGATGGTTCCAAAAAAATCTCCCACCGCTTCGGAGAAGGGCGCCCAGTTCATGCCAAACTGAAAGGCCATCGGCAAGCCTGAGGCCACGCCAATACCGAAGTTCAACACATAGAGTTTTGACCAGAAACGGGCGTGGCGGTAGTAATCTAAGTTGCGGGTTTTCAGCCAAAGTCCCTCAACAACAACAAGGTAAATGGCCATCCCTGTTGTTAAAACCGGCCACAACATGTGAAAAATGGCCGTGAGGGCAAACTGTAGACGAGAAAGGGCAACGGTATCTAGAAACATGATTTGTACCAAGCTTAGATGAATTGGCCAATACAGCTTTTTCCGACAACATCCTCTGCAGTTGATGCAGCTACACCTCTTGCATGAAAAACATCTTGCTGACTGGCAGACATCGGATGAGGCCGGGAAAGCCGCGCTTTGTGGTTCCTTCTAACATCGAATCTTGGCCAAGACAATCGACAAGCCGTCCGACTCTAAAGGTTAATTTTAGGATTCTGTGAGATATAGACCTTTTTTTGTAATTTGGACTACAAAGCAAAAAGCCCTCTGTGAACCTAGCGGCCAAAAACTGGCAGGCCATTGACATAGGGTTCTGGTTTTCTTCGTCTTTAAACAACAAAACTGTTGTCCCAATAGATCGAGGAGCAATTCCCAGCAAGGGAGGACTTCCGGTTTACAGAGCCGGCAGACGGCTGCTGATTGTCCCCGGAGCCTGCCAGAATTGGGATCCCTGCTTGTTGGGATCGCAGTTTGCAGTGTGGGGTGGAAGATGTCGTTTATTCCGCTGGTGCGCTTTCTAGGCCAGTCCGGCTTGATTCAAGAGCTGGCCGCCTGCTTGAGATCGCAGCGACGGGCAAATCTGCAGGGGGCAGGGCGGATTGCCAAGGGGTTGATCGCCTCGGCTTTGGCCCAGCAGGAGGGAAGATCCCTGCTGGTGATCACTGCCACGCTGGAAGAAGCAGGCCGCTGGACAGCGCAATTGGAGGGCATGGGCTGGGAGACGGTGCAGCTCTACCCCACCTCCGAGGCTTCCCCTTACGAACCTTTTGACCTGGAACCGGAGCTGGTGTGGGGCCAGTTTCAGGTGCTGGCCGATTGCCTCCAGGGGAAGAAGGGCATGGCCATTGTGGCGACAGAGCGGGCCCTCCAACCCCACCTCCCTCCCCCAGAGGTGTTGCGGGCCTTTTGTCTCCAGCTGGAACCTGGCTTGGAGATGTTTCCCCAGCAACTGGGGCAGCAGTTGACCCGTCTGGGCTACCAGCGGGTGAGTCTGGTGGAAAGCGAGGGGCAGTGGAGCCAAAGGGGCGACATTCTCGACGTTTTCCCAGTGGCCTGCGAGTGGCCGGTGCGGCTGGAGTGGTTCGGCAACGAGCTGGAGAGGCTGCGGGAGTTTGACCCAGTCAGCCAGCGCTCCCAAGATGGGATCCCCCACGTTTGGCTAACTCCCACCGGCTACGGGCCCATCCTCTGGCCGGCTCTGCAGGAAAAAGCCGATCAGCTTTCCCAGGGTCTGCGGCAGCAGTTGGAGCAGTCGCCGTCTCCTCCGGAAGGCTTGCGCCGTTTTCTTGGCCTACTCTACGATCCGCCAGCCAACCTGCTGAGCTATCTGGATCCCGAGGCTTTGATCCTGATCGACGAGCCAGAGCAGTGCCAGGCCCACAGCCGGCAGTGGCTAAGCCACGCCCAAGAACAGTGGAAACAGGCCCAGGTTGCGGAGCCGGCTCTGCAGCCCTTTCACCGCCCCTTCGATCTCCATGCTCCCGACTGGGATCCCTTCCCCTGCCTGTTGGCCCGCACCTTTGCCCCTGCTGGCGAAGCCGAAGCTGCCCTTGACCTAAAAAGCCGGCCTGTGCCTACTGCTCCCCACCAGTTTGGATCCCTGGCCAAAACCCTGCGCGAGTACCGCAAGCAGCAGTTGCAGGTGTGGATCCTCTCTGCTCAGCCCTCCCGCACCGTAGCTCTGCTGCAGGAACACGACTGCCCCGCCCAGTACGTGCCCAATCCCAAAGACTTCCCGGCCATCGAGCGCCAGCTGCAGTCCTACACCCCAGTGGCCCTCAAGTATTCCGGCCTGGCCGAGCTGGAGGGGGTTCTCCTGCCCACCTTGGGGTGGGTGGTGCTCACCGACCGCGAGTTTTTCGGCCAGCACAGCCTGGCCACCCCTACTTATGTGCGCAAGCGCCGCCAGGCCAGCTCTCGCCAGGTGGATCCCAACCTGCTCAAGCCAGGGGATTTTGTCGTTCACAAGGCCCATGGCATTGGCCAGTTTCTGCGCTTAGAAAGCCTCACCATTGGGGGCGAAACCCGCGAGTACCTGGTTATTCAATACAGCGATGGCCTGTTGCGGGTGGCTGCCGACCAGGTCAACTCCCTTTCCCGCTACCGCGCCAGCGGGGATGGACCACCTGCCCTGCACAAGATGTCCGGCAGCACCTGGGAAAAGACCAAACAGAAGGTGAAAAAGAGCCTGCGAAAAGTGGCCTTTGACCTGCTGCAGCTCTATGCCAAACGCGCCGAACAGGAGGGCTATGCCTTCCCGCCCGATTCTCCTTGGCAACAGGAGCTGGAAGATTCTTTCCCCTATCCCCTGACGCCGGATCAACTCCGAGCTGTCCAGGAGATCAAGCGGGATATGGAATCTCCACGCCCTATGGATCGGCTGCTGTGTGGGGACGTGGGCTTTGGCAAAACAGAGGTGGCAATCCGTGCCATTTTCAAAGCCGTAACCGCCGGCAAGCAAGTAGCTCTCCTGGCGCCAACCACCATTCTTACCCAGCAGCACTACCACACCCTCAAAGAGCGCTTTGCTCCCTATCCTATTCAAGTGGGCTTGCTCAACCGCTTCCGCACCTCGGAGGAGAAAAAAGAAATCCTATCCCGTCTCAAGAGTGGCGAACTGGATGTTGTGGTGGGCACCCACCAGCTTTTGGGCAAGGATGTGCAATTTCGGGATTTAGGCCTTTTGGTTATTGACGAAGAGCAGCGCTTTGGCGTCAACCAAAAAGAGAAAATCAAACTTCTCAAAACCCAGGTGGATGTACTCACCCTCACCGCCACCCCTATTCCCCGCACTCTGTATATGGCCTTGTCGGGTTTGCGGGAAATGAGCTTGATCCAAACTCCGCCTCCTTCCCGCCGGCCTATCAAAACTCACCTTTCTCCCTACAACCCCGAAGTCATCCGCACGGCTATCCGCCAAGAGTTGGATCGCGGCGGTCAAGTCTTCTATGTCGTCAACCGCATTGAAGGCATCGAAGAAACCAGTGCCAAATTGCGGGAGTGGGTGCCCGGTGCTCGCATTGCCATTGCCCACGGGCAGATGCCGGAAGGGGAGCTAGAGGCAACGATGCTGGCTTTTAACAATGGGGAAATCGATATCCTGGTCTGCACGACGATTATCGAATCCGGTTTGGATATTCCCCGCGTCAACACCATTTTGATTGAAAATGCTCAGGAGTTTGGATTGGCTCAGCTATACCAGCTGCGGGGGCGGGTGGGCCGGGCTGGGATCCAAGCCCATGCTTGGCTGTTTTACCGAGAAGACGGGATCCTCACCGAGGAGGCCCGCAAACGCCTACAGGCCATTCAGGAATTTACCCAACTGGGATCCGGCTATCAGTTGGCAATGCGGGATATGGAAATTCGTGGCATTGGCAACCTGCTGGGAACGGAACAATCCGGGCAAGTCAATGCGGTGGGCTTCGATCTTTACCTGGAAATGCTGCAAGAAGCCATTCGAGAAATTCGCGGCCAGGAGATCCCACAGGTGGAGGACACACAAATTGACCTCAATGTAACCGCCATGATCCCGCAAAGCTATATCCCCGACGAAGATCAAAAGATGCAGGCTTATCGACACCTGGCTGCTGCCGGCTCTCGGGTCGAGCTGTTGCAAATTGCCCAAGAATGGCAAGACCGCTTTGGCCCCCTGCCCAAGCCCACTCAGGAGCTGCTGCGGGTAATGGAGCTGAAGGTGCTGGCCCGAGCCCTGGGCTTTTCCCGCATCAAACCGGCCAAAGAGCATGTGCTTTTGGAAACCCCCATGGAGGAGCCCGCTTGGAATCGCCTGAAAGAGGCCCTGCCCACTCACCTGCAGCCTCGCTTTGTTTACCAACCGGGCAAGGTGACGGTGCGAGGGCTGGGGATGGTACCGGCAGCGCAGCAACTGGAGAGCCTTTTGCAGTGGCTAGACAAAATGAGTTTGGCCCTGAGCCGGATGGAGGCTGGGATCCCAATGACCCCCTAGATCTTGCCGGATCCCTCTCGAGGCGGGCCCATGCTCTGGTGTGAGAGAGTGGAATGGCCGGCCCTCCTCTCTTCAGCGCTCCTTTTTGCATCGGCTTCGCGTTTGCATCGGGTTCGCGTCATGAAAGTTCTAGAAGCTCACCACCTCCAAAAAACCTACCGGCAAGGAGGCAGGGAGGTGCGGGCAGTGGTGGATGTCTCCCTGACGCTGGCAGCAGGGGAGATCCTGGCTTTTTTGGGGCCCAACGGGGCCGGCAAGACCACCACCATTAAGATGATTGCCGGCCTGATCCAACCCGACGCGGGCACAGTGTGCGTTCTCGGACGGGATCCCCATACCGATCCGGGGGCCCTGGCCCAGGTGGGGGCAGTGCTGGAAGGCAATCGCAACCTCTACTGGCGGATGACCCCCCTACAGAACCTGGAGTACTTCGGTGTGCTGCGGGGGCTATCCCCCAGAACCGCCCGGCAACGGGGGCTAGAGCTCCTGGAGACCTTTGGCCTGTGGGAAAAGCGGGATGTTGCCGTGCAAACCCTTTCGCGGGGTATGCAGCAGAAGGTGGCCATTGCCGTCGCCCTCCTGCATCAACCGGCCCTGTTGCTGCTGGATGAGCCCACCCTGGGGTTGGATGTGGAATCGGCGCAAGCGGTGAAATCCCTGATCCGCCAAATTGCCGCTTCGGGTCGAGCCATCTTGCTCACCACCCATCAACTGGATATTGCGGAAGCGCTCTCGGATCAGGTAGCCGTTATTCGACAAGGGGTGATCATCGCCCAAGCCCCCACGGGAGAGTTGATCCGGCACTTTGCCGGCGCCGTCGGTACTTATCGGATCGAGCTGGAACAGGGGCTGGATCCCTGGAGGTTTGAACAACTGGCCCGCCAAGGGGTGGAGATTCTCGGATCCCATCGGGTGCGGTTCAGCGGCCCGCCAGAGATGCTCTATCAGGTGCTGGAGATCTTGAAGCCTTTGCCCTTGCTCAGCCTCAAACGAGAGGAAGCCGATCTCACCCATATTTTCCTCGAGTTGTTGAAAAGGGGAGAGGGGCAAGGATGATGCCGGTGATACACCTGTTTTGGGCTGAACTGAAGCGGGCCTGGATCCAGTACATTCGCTATCCGGCGGAGGCCCTGGGCGGGATCCTGATCACCACGTTCTTCTTCTATGCCCTCTTTGCCGGCGCCCAATATGTGGCAGGGCCTGCCTCCCAATTTGGCGAACGGTTGGATGCGGTGGTGATCGGCTATGTGCTCTGGACGCTGGTCATTTTTGTGGTCAACGACATCGCCCTCAACCTGCAGGTGGAAGCCCAGACAGGCACCTTGGAGCAGGTGTTGCTCTCGCCATTTTCGGCAGCCACTCTCTTCTTGGCACGGGCTTGTGCCAGCTTGGTGTTGCGCTTTTCTGTTGTTGTCGTCATTTTGGGTGCCATTTTGCTGCTCACGGGCAGTCGGCTGCGCTTTCCCCCCAGTTTGGTGCTGCCGCTCTTGAGCGTGGTGCTGGGGGCCTACGGTTTTTCGTTTTTGCTGGGATCCGCCGCTCTGATTTGGAAGCGAATTCAGCAGCTTTTAATTATCAGCCAATTCGGCTTGCTTTTTCTGTTGGCTGCTCCCACGGAAGAATGGCCGGGATCCCTGAGGTGGCTAGGGCAAAGTCTGCCCATGACGGCGGGGGCGGGGCTGTTACGCGACGTAATGGTGCGCGAGGTAGGGCTGGATCCCGTGCGGCTGATCATGGCTCTGACCAGCGGCGTTTTCTACTTCGGCCTGGGTCTGCTGGCCTTTCGCTGGGCAATGCGGCTAGCCAAACGTCAAGGGATCCTGGGATCCCAGTAGAGGTCTGCAGGAGGGCATCTAGAGCGAACGTTGGTCGGGGGAGCGGTGCAGCAGGTGAGGGAAGTGGTATTCTACCGCTCCAGTGACCGGGTTGTTTTCGGGGAAAGCCATGCTCCGCCGGCTCAGCTCTTGCAGCGCCTTTTCAATTTCGTCAAAGTCGGCAGGCAAGTCGATAGCTATCTCCGCAAGGGTGAGGATCCCTTGCCGCTGTTGGGCTAGCCGCAGGATCTCCCGCATCAGAGCTTGACCTTTGAGGGGCTGAGGAGGTGCTGAGGTGGTTTTTGAGGAAGCTGGGGATGGGGAGGGTCGGGATCCCTGCAGGACGGCCAGCTTGAAGTTGTAGTTCTCCACCATGCCTGGGATCAAAAACAGGTCAATTAACTGGCCAAAGCCCAGCAGGCCAAAGGTGAACAGCCAGAGGATGCCTGTTCCAGTCTTGCCCAGGTAGAAGCGATGGACGCCACAGATCCCGAAGATGCCCAACGCCCAGAGGATATAGGCAGTACCGACAGACTTGGGTTCAGCGGGGGGCAGCAGGTAGCGAGAACTCATGGGGATTTGACGAGATAACTCCGAGCGGGTACTTCCAGTTTGTCATCTTCTGGCCTGGACGGGCAGAAGAGAACCGGCGTGATCTCTGCAAGCAAGCTGGGATCCCTTCTACGCTCTTGTCTGAGGGAGGGCAGCCTCAACGGGAAAACAACCGGAATAATGAGATCCAAGTCCCCCAGGCTCAAAGAACTCCGTCTCCCGCTCACGCAAGCAGTGGACATGCCTATAGAAGGCAAGGGAAAGTCGATGTTTGAGCCAATATTAATCGGGTTGAGCGCTGTGCTCTGGGGCCTCCTCTGGGGCTACGCTACACTGCTGGTTGTGCTGGTGAACTTTAAGGAGCAAGGATCGGTTTACGCCTACCCTATGCAGGCGGTGCTGGATCGCTTTGTCGAATCCTTGGGGCTGGGCTGGCTTAAGGATCTGCATGCCCTGCAACTGAGGCCGCTGCGCCGGATCAGCTATGCTCTGTTTGGTGCCGTCACCCTAGGGGTGGCTTTCATGCTCTGGGTGTTGGGGTGAGGCGATGCCCAGATCAACAGGCGCATTCGCGCAGCAACTGCAAATGCATCAACCCAACCCGAGTTCTCGACAGGCCCATCATGAACGCTGCTCAACTGGTCGCCATTCTCTCTACTGCCATTGCCACCGCCACACCGGTGGTCTTCGCCTGTGTGGGGGAAACCATTACCGAGCGGGCAGGGGTGATCAACCTCTCCGCAGAGGGGACGATCATGCTGGCGGCCATGGTTGGGTTCGCCGTGGCCAAGCTGACGGGAAGCTTGGTATTGGGCTTTTTGGCTGCCGCCGCGGTGGGAGCGCTGTTTGCTGGGATCGTGGCCTTTGGCTCGCTGACCCTGAAGGGATCCCAAATTGCCATTGGTTTCGTCTTGACCCTATTGGGGGCGGATTTGTCTTCCTTTTTGGGCAATCCGTTCGTGCGGATCCCAGGGCCAACGGTGCCCAGCCTGCCCATCCCCTTCCTGAGAGAGGTGCCGCTGCTGGGGCCACTCCTGTTCCAAGGGGATCTGTTGCTGTACGCCAGCTACGCGCTCATCGGGGGAACTTGGTTCTTTTTGTATCGCACTCAGCCTGGCCTGATGTTGCGGGCTATGGGAGAACAGCCGGCGGCGGCTTTTGCCCGCGGCACCAATGTCATTTTCTGGCGCTATGTTTACACCCTTGTGGGGGGATCCCTATTGGGCTTGGCGGGGGCTGCCTTTTCTCTGGATTTCAAGGCCGGCTGGAGCCACCGACATACAGCAGGGTATGGCTGGATTGCCTTGGCCATCGTCATCTTCGGTGGCTGGAACCCCTTGCGGGTAGCTCTGGGGGCCTACCTGTTCGGCATTTTGCAGTCCTTCGCTGGGGTTGCCCAGACTACCATCCGCGCCGTGCCCACCCAAGTTTTTACGGTGGCTCCCTTTGTGTTGATGATTTTGGTGTTGGTGCTCACTTCTGGGGAATGGTGGGAGTACGGCTTGCGCGGGATCCCACCTCGGCTGCGGCGCTGGATCCAGCAGGCGGTGAAGGCCACTCCGCCGGCAGCTCTGGGGCAGCCGTTTGAACCGGGCTAGAGGTTGCTTCCGGCACTGCGGCTTGGGGGTCGCTGATCAGCCGGATCGGAGAGGGGAATGTAAACTACCCGACTCCGACCGCTAAAGCGGTACGGAGCGGGCTTTCAGTAGCC
>NZ_JANSIB010000103.1:0-10455 GCF_047461895.1 Synechococcus sp. R55.8
CTCCTATCAGGGATCCCTGTGGGCAGCCAGAATGGCCTGAGCAGCCAGGTGGCCGGAGAGGGTGGCCCCTTCCATGCTGTCGATGTAGTCTTGGGCGGTGTAGCTGCCGGCAAAAAAGAAGTTGGGTATTGGGGTCTTTTGCTGTGGGCGATAGGGATCCATGCCCGGCGCTTCTCGATAGAGGGAGTGGGCCAGTTTCACCACGCTGTACCAGGTCATGTTCAGTTGCCGGGATGAGGGAAACAGCTCGTGGACTTGGTGCAGCACGTGCTGGGCAATTTGCTCGTTGGGCATGGCTATGAAGGGATCCCCCGGCGTGAGCACACATTGTAACAGGGATCCCTGGCCGGGTTTGTAGTAGTCGGCGGGGCTGGTGAGGGCCAGATCGGCAAAACAGGAAAAATCGGCATCGGCGGTGTAGAGGAGATTGTCGATACCCAGAGCCTCTGGGTGTTCGCCAGCTCGTTTGGCCTGGCCTTGGGGGTTCAGCTCCGTCACCCAGCCATCGAAGCGCAACTGCACCGTGGCCACAGGTACGGATTCCAGCTTGTAGAGGTTGTCGAACTGAGGCCACTGCCGCCATACTTCCGGGATCAGCCGCTTGGCCCCTTCCACTGCCGTTGCACACACATACACATCTGCCTCCACCCGCTCTCCATTGGCCAAGAGCAAGCCGGTCACGGGGTAGGGAGAGGAGTCGCTCACTTCAATGCGGCTGACCCCCCTGCGGGTGTGGATCTGGCCCCCGCGGGCTTGGATGTAGCGGACGATGGGCTGAGTGAGGTAAGTGTCCGGGGATCCCTTGAGGAAATTGAGCTTGGAGGCCTCTGTTTTGCTGGCAAACATCTGAAAGATCGTCAGCATGCAGCGGGCAGAAATCTGCTCTGTATCGATAAAGCCCAAGGCATAGGCAATCGGGTTCCACATCCGCTTCAGGCTACCCTCGGATCCCCCATGCCGCCGAAACCAATCGGCAAAGCTCATCCGATCCAAGGCGCGAATTTGCCGCATTGCCCCTTCATAGTCCAGCAAGCCGCGAATCAAAGGGCTGGTGCCCAGCGCCAAGGCGTTGCGCAGCTTGTCCGCCCAAGAGAGCTGCTCGGTGGTGAAAAAAGCTTTGAGGCCGTTGAAAGGCGCCCCCAGGGGAAAGCGAAAATCCAGACTGGCCGTTTGCCCACCTCGGTTGACAAAGGTGTGGGTGTGTTGCTTGGGCAGCAGGTTCTCGTAGGCCCCCACCTTTTTCATCAGGGCAAACAAATTGCTGTAGTTGCAGAAAAAAACGTGCAGCCCCATCTCGATGTGGTTGCCATCGGCATCCTGCCAGGATCCCACCTTGCCGCCGACAAAAGGCCGCGCCTCGTAGAGCTGCACCTCGTGTCCTGCCTCGACCAAATCGACTGCCGTCACCAACCCGGCCAATCCGGCCCCAATAATGGCTACCCGCATAGCAATACCCTCAAACAGGCGCTGCCCGGGATCCCGCCCAGACTTTGCGCAACTGCAAAGAAAGATGAACTTCTCTCATTCTGGAACAAAATGCGCCGGGGATCCCTGACTTGACAAACCACCGCAAAACTTGCCATCATAAATTTCCCGACGCGGATGTAGCTCAGTGGTAGAGCTTCTCGTTGCCAACGAGACGGTCGCGCGTTCGAATCGCGTCATCCGCTCTTTGGGCCCTCACCCCCAGCCCCCCTCCCCTCAGAAGAAGGGAGTTGGCTAGTGCTTGTAAAAGGTCTCTAGGCTATGGCGGTCGCCCACAAAGCGCCAGTGCCAGGGCTCGTAGCTTACCCCCTGAGGGTTGTCTCTGGGGAAAGACAGCTCAAAGCCAAAGCGGGCCGCGTTGCTCTGCAGCCACTGGAAGGCCGGGGTGGTCTCAAAGGCTTCTTGAGTATCCCACTGCGGAAACCCGGCATCCCCAAGGTCGATGGCATAGCCGGTGTGGTGCTCGCTGTAGCCAGGGGGAGCGCTGACCGCAGCTCGCTCCTCGGGTCGCAAGGCTCGGGATTGAGCCAATTGAAAAAACAAGAATTCCTGATCCGCAATGGAGCGAAACCCGGAAATGGGGACAAGGCGGATCCCGGCAGCTTGAGCTGCTTCGCTCATGCGAAGGTAACTTTCGGCAGCCGCCTGGCGCAGGCGCACCTCTCGACCGTGGTAGTGGCCCACCACCCGCAAGCTGTCTGCAGGGGCTTCGGAATAGGCATAGTGCCCCAACAGAGAAGGTCGCCCATTCTGCACAGTTGGCTGCGGCAGAGAGGGCTGACCAGCTTCTTCCAGAACTTGGGGATCCGCCGCCTGCTGGAATCCCGGTAACTTCTCTATCCCCCAACCCGCCAGGAGCACTAGCCCAACCAGCACCAGGCCCAAGACTAGACGGGACCTCAGGGCAGGCACCGAACTTTGCGCTTTTTTCGCCGGAGTGGACTGGCGACGGGCGACCGGAATGTCGTCGTTCATGCGCAAAGGCCGGGATCTAGCGAGGAGTACTGAAAAGAGGCAGCGTTTCTACAAACCCAAATCCGCCAAAATATCGCGGGCATGGGTTTCGGTATTGATGTTCTGGTAGACCTTGGCAATTTTGCCCTCGCCATCAATGACGTAGGTCACCCGCTTGGCATAGCCGCCCCCATCCACATCGTAGGCGCGGGTAATCACCCCACTGCTATCCACCAGTAGGGGGAAAGGCAAGTTGTACTTTTCGGTGAACTTTTGGTGAGAAGCTTGGTCGTCCATGCTCACCCCCAGCACCACCACGTCCTTGCTTTGGTAGTCGGCGTAGGCGTCGCGGAATCCACAGGCTTCTTTGGTACAGCCGGGGGTGTCGTCTTTGGGGTAAAAATAGAGGACAACGGTTTTGCCGGCAAAATCAGCCAGCGAAACCTGGTTGCCTTGGGTGTCAGTGGTGTTGAACCCAGGAGCAGGGGTGCCAACAGCGAGAACCATAGGTGCGTGACCCAAAAAGTGTGATGAATAGGGCTGCCCTCAGCATTTTCTTCAGCCCTGCTTGTCTCTGTCAAGGCATTACCGCTCCAGCTTGGCATTGCAACTCAGCCACCAGCTCTTGAAGCTCCGCCGATAGATTGCCGGGCAGCCGTCGCCTCAGAATCTCTGCCAACGATCGATAATACCACAGGGATCCCTCTTTTCCGGCGGAAAACCGCTGCCAGAGTTCATCCCCCAGTTGGCGAAAATCCCGCAAGATGCAGCGGGCGTTGTGCAGCTTGTCAGAGGCGGCCACCAACAAAACCGAGGCATTTGCCGTTTCCAGGTGCTTCAGGTAGGCGGTTTTGCGCTCTTTCCAGTTTTCTTTGGGCTCGCCTCGGGAGCCATCGCTTTCGGTATCCGTACATCCCAGGATGATCTGCAGCACCCGTTCTCCAAAGTGCTCCCGGATCTGTTGCTCAATCTGGGCCCGGGGCTCGCCTGTGTTGTGGGGGCCGTCCTCTAGGCTGTCGTGGAGCAGAGCGGCAATCGCTTCATCTTCATCCGCCCCATGCTCCAGGGCGATGGCTGCTACGGCCAACAGATGGCTGAGGTAAGGGATCCCGGTTCCCTTGCGGGTTTGAGAAGCATGCCAGCGATGGGCATAGTGCATTGCCTGCACAAACCGCTGTGTGAGTTGCGTTGACATCTGGACTCTCCAATTGGGGTTAAGTTGACTGCTGGGGCAAGGTTGATCCAAGCGAGTCTCAGGCGTTGAGACTGCAAATCAGAAAATGGTTAGAGAAGATGAGCACTTCTGATCACTTCAAACAAGGTTAAGACGCTGTGCCGCCTACCCTCACCCCCAGCCCCTCTCCCTGCCTTGGGAGAGGGGAGTCAGGGATCGATGTAACTGTGCTGAGATGGCAAGGTTTAGCCGGTGGCCGGAGTCTGTTTTGCAGGCAGCGGCACCAGCGTTCCTGTTCCCTGCCAAGCGCACAAATCCACGAACTGGTCGGCTATCCGAATTAACGCCGGGTTTGTGTTCGGCCTGTAGGCGGCTACCTCCAGCCGGCAGCCTTGGCGGCGGATATGCTTGAGGGCCGGCACAAAATCTCCATCCCCACTCAGCAGCAGCACCGTCTCGTAGTGGGAGTGCATCGCCATCAAGTCCACGATCAGCTCCCCATCCAGATTGGCTTTGCGGCTGCCGTCGGCGTGGATCACCACCGGCTTGGTGACCACCCGATAGCCCTGTTTTCTCAACTCCCGCAGGAAACGACGCTGAGCTAGGTTGTGGCGATCTACCCCGCTGTAGACATGCACTTCCATCTCGGATCTGCCCTGGGCCAGCCAGCTGAGCAGACTGGGATAGTCGAGATGGGATCCCCACTGCTGGGCGCTGGCGTGGAGATTGGCCGCGTCGATGAACACCCCCAGGGCTTTGCGGGGAAAAGCAGGGTTCGGCTGGGATGCCACCAGCTGCTGCAGGTGTTGGAGTTGCGCCTGCACCAACTCCAGTTGCTCCAAAGTCACTTGGGGCTGGGATACCGGCAGAGCATTCAACCGCAGCTCCACGGCTTTTAACCGCTGCTGGATTTGCTGGATGGCCTGGGTGATGGGGGCCAGCTGTTGCCGCACGGACAGATGAGACGTGGGCCGAGCTTCGAGGGCGTCGATCCGCCCTTGTAATGTTTCCAGTTGGGCCGCCGTCTGCTGCTGCTGTACCCAGATGGGCTCCAAAACCTTTACTTTCTGCTCGAGCTCTTGAATGGCTTCAGCCGGGGAAGCCAAGGTCTGCTGCAGAAGGGACGGTTCAGCAGTGAGCCGAGCGTCCAGCACCTCGAAACGCGCTTGCAGGGTCTCCAGTTGGGTTGCTGTCTGTTGCTGCTGTGTCCAGGTCTGTTCCAGAACTTGGCCAAGCTGTTCTTCGCGGCGGCGGATGGCAGGGTAGGCTGCTGCCAAAGGTAAGAGCCCCCAGATCACTTGGCGGGTCACCAGGGCCGTCACCCCCAGGGCCAGGGATCCCGTCCACAGCCAGGTTAAGGGGAAGGCAGAAGCCCTATTCATGCTCATAGTTAGCTCTCCTCAGTTTGGGTTATCGATCTGCTCGGTTGCCAGGATTTCACCTCACTCACATGGGCCACCTCAGGGATCCCTCTCGAAGATCGAGATGCCCAGAACTCCCAGAGGCATCGAAGAGGAGCAATTCAGCAACTGCAGTATGCCGGCTGTTGGAAGGGGGAGCTTCCAATCGTTGGACACACCCATTCCCCTTGGTATCAAACGGATCGGTTATCGAAAGCGGGCTTAAACTTGTTCCTCTTAGCCGACGGGCTCCGTGCTCAGCTTTGAGGGGCAGGAACCTCCGACGGAGCAAGCTCAGTTGGGGATCTCGATGGTTACATTGGCCAACTGCACATCGTCATGATCCACCCAGGCTCCACCGTGCCGGATGACTGTATCACCTCCCAGCGGCACCGAGATGTGCAGGGATCCCCCGAAAAGGGGAATGCTGATCGGCACTTGGGGACCACGGGTGACCATGCTGGGCTCAATCAGGGTTTTGCCGGTGCGCAGGGTAACAGTGTTCAGGCCCAGGCGCAGATGTTGCAGCGGCAGGGGAATCTGTAGGTTATCTCCCCCCAGGTGAATCTGCTCGATTTCCACCCCGTTCAGAATGACCTGCATGGGAGACATGTTGGCACTGGGGATCCGGGATTGGCCGGCCCGATAGGCGGCGGCAGTATCCAACCCAATCAGGGATCCAATCCGCAAAACCGGTGGGCGCGAAGGCAGGCGTTGCAAAGTGAAAGAGCGGGTCATCTCCACCCCTCGGGCAGGGCCCAAAAATTGCCCGGCGGCAGCCGATTCCGGTGAGTACTGGTTATCCCCCAGGCGGATGACATTCGCCTCCAGTACCAAAGTTGTGTTGGGATCCCAGCGCTCCAACTGCAGTTGCCAAGGCCGATCCCCGCCGGCTTGACCGTTGCCTGTACTTTGGGAATAGGGCAAGTAATTTTCCAGCCGCGCCACCAAAATTTCTTCTGCCGGCAGCGGCCCTGGCAGGCGAAACCGACCCTGGGCATCGGTGCGCACCGAAATACCCGCCCCCGGAATGGCCACCTCCGCCCCGGCCAAGGGCTGCCCTGTCAGCCGATCCACCACCTGTCCCGAATAGGCGGAATCCAACTGCACCTGTCCTGTGGGCACATCCGTTGCTGCCTGAATGCGCTGCTGCAACACTTGCCAGTCGGCTTCTGTGATCCGTCCATCCTGGTCGACATCGGCAGCTCGAATCTGGTTGTCGGTCAGTCCCCGTTCTCCACGCAAGTAAGCCCCCAACAGGTTGAGATCCTGCACCGTCAAACGGCCATCCCCGTCCAAATCGCCCGCTTGAAAGGGCTGCGCTTGGGCAAAAGACACGCCTATCCAACCCAGGCCAAGGGATCCCAGTAGCAAAAGAGAATGAGCCAAACAGGAGACCCTAAACATGGCAACTCTCCTGGGAGTTGTTCATGTTCTAACGTAATTCACCTCCTCGCAGCAGGGCTAACCGAGCCGGTGTAGAGTACTCTTGAGCGCAATTTTGCCGGTTCGCCTTTGGCTGCAGGAGCCGAAAACTTAATGGTAGAATAACCGTGGTGGCTTGCCTGTTCTATGGCTCGATACTCTTGCGTTACCCAGCTTGTGGGCTCAGCCGAGCAGCTCAGCGAGTCGATCCGCGCTGTTTTGGAGCGCTGCCAACTCAATATCCTCCACAACAGCCTTGATTATTGGGTGGCCGGCGAGCCTCCCGGAAAAAATCCCCACACCAAACTGGTGACGGTGGAAGTGTTTGTGGATCGCACCCGTCAGGCTGCCGACGGCTCTGTACAGGTGACCTGCATTGCCAAAAATGAAGAGCTGCCCCTAAAAAGCGTTAACCACTGCCAACAAACCTTTGACCGACTGAAGGCAGAGCTAGCCCAGTTGCAAAGTCAACTTCAGCTTGCTGCCCAACAAAAAGATGCCTTACGATAGCTAGGCTGAGTTTGCTTTGATCCCATGGCGCGTCGCTGCCAACTAACCAACAAGAAACGCAACAACGCTTTTGCCATCTCCCACTCCCACCGGCGCACCAAGCGCCTGCAGGAAGTCAATTTGCAGTGGAAGCGCATCTGGTGGGAAGAGGGTAAGCGGTTTGTTCGTCTGCGCCTTTCCACCAAAGCCTTGAAGACTCTCAAGGCCAAAGGGATAGGAGCCATGGCCCGGGAAGCCGGGATCGACCTCAACCGGTTTTGAGCTTTCTCCTCAGCCCAGTTGTGTCTGACAGCTCCAACCTCACAGCAAGCCAAAAAGCTTACGCGACTTGGGCTGCAATCCCGCCAGCAAGGTGTTGAGGGTATCCCGTTGGGTAAGCTCGTTGGTGCCGCTGGCCCGCTCGATTAAGAGCTTGCGCGTCTCATCGGAGAGCTTGGCATCGGTAAAATCGGCTCCACTGAAGAGCGTATCTTCAATCTGAGCGTCCCGTAGGTTGGCCCCCACCAAAATGGCTTGTTCTAGGTTGGCAAACTGAAGCTGGCAACTCACCAAGGCAGCCTGGGAGAGGTTGCAGCGAGATAGGTTGGCCTGGCGGAAGTCGGCGGCAAAAAAGTTCCCCTCCGCCAGATTAGCAGCCACCAAGCTGGCTTCGCGAAAGATGGAATGGCTGAAACGGCCCCCCTGAAAGCTGCTTTTGTCCAGTTTGGCGGCGGTAAAGTTGCTGTAGTCCCCCAGAGCCTGGCTAAAGCTGGATCCCCGTAGATCTGAGGCGGTAAAATTGGCCCGCTCTAGCTCAGCGCGGCGAAAGTTGCACAGACGTAGGTCGGCTTGCTGCAGGCTGATCGAGCGCAGGCTAGCCCGCGTCAAATTGGATTTGGGCATCTGAATGCGGTCGAACAGGCCCCGCGAGAGGTAGGCATTCTCCAGGTTGGCACCCACCAGGGAGCGCCCCTCACGCAAGGCTTCCAGCAAGTCCCGCGTGGTTTCAATGCGAACCGGCTCTGAGGGTTGAGAAGGGGGAGCACTCACAGATGGAGCATTCCTCACAGTTAGGCCAGAAATCCGGTCAACCCAGCCGAGAACTGAGGGCCAACTGGGGATTCCACCTATCAAGCTAACGTTTGCGTCGCCTGTCGAGGTTAAGAGGATATTAAAAAGACAACTCTGCATCGAGCTTTCCAGAGGGGGCCTTCTCTTGTGGAAACAGCCTACCGGGGGAGAGCCATCGGCTCCGATTTGTTGCATACTCGGGGCAGCCTTTCGTGAGTGAACCGCACCTCCCATGCAGGTAGCTTTCATTGTTGACCCGTTGCCCCAGTTGCAGGTGGGCCATGACACCAGCATTGCCCTGATGGAAGCCCTGCAGAAACGGGGGCACCGCATTTTCTGCCTGGGCCTGGCGGATCTCTACTGGGATCAAGGGGAAACGTGGGGATCCCTTGAGGAAATCCGGTTGGATCTGAAGGCGGATCCCTGGTATGAGGTCAAAGACCGGCAACTGCTGCCCCTGAGCCAAATGCAGGCGGTGTGGATGCGCAAGGATCCGCCGGTAGATGCGGCCTATCTCTATGCCACTTACCTTTTGGATCGTCTCTCTCCCAGCCGCACACTGGTGCTCAATCATCCTGCCGGGATCCGCTCGGCCAACGAAAAGCTCTATGCCCTGCAATTTCAAGAGTGGATCCCGCGTACCCGCGTCAGCAGCAACAAACGCCTGCTGCGTCAGTTCGTCGAACAGGAAGGACAGGCGGTGCTCAAGCCTTTGGGTGGCAAAGGTGGGGAAGGGATCCTGAGGGTCAATGCCGGGGATCCAAACCTCAACTCGTTGATTGAAATGAGCACCCAATTTGGTCGGCTGCCTGTGATGGTGCAGGAGTATTTGCCACAGGCGGCGGCAGGAGACAAACGCATTTTGCTGCTGGAAGGAGAGCCTTTGGGTGCCGTCAATCGGATCCCTGGAGAGGGAGATTTTCGGGGCAATGTTGCTGCCGGCGGTCGAGTGGAAAAAACCAAGATTACCGAAAAAGAACGGGCTCTCTGCGGGGCTTTGGCGCCGGTGCTCAGGCAGGAGAAGCTGTATTTTGTCGGGATCGATGTTATCGGGGAACGACTAACCGAAGTGAACGTGACCAGCCCAACAATGCTGCGAGAACTCTGTCAGTTGGAAGGAGTTGACCTGGCAGATCAAGTGGCTCAGTGGCTGGAAAAGAAGGTGCCCGTCAAGGACTGAATGACTACCCACCAGGATGTTTCTGGGATCCGGCGCGTCTGTTGCATGACAGGGATCCCGTCTATCCAGGGAATCCATAGGGATCCCATGAATTCAGAAAGACATAATTATAGCTTAAGGCTGAGATCAGCTTCTTTTGGTCGGCAGCTAGAAAATAAAAAGCCCCACAAGGGGGCTCTGCCGCGACCAGTCAGCGACTTATAAAACTCTAGAGCAATATAAAGAAAAGCTCCATGAATAGGCCGTATTGAACATCGCATTGAGCACAGTTTTTAGAATCTCAGAAAAAAGGCCAAATCCTCGGAGCTGTTATCTTTTTTTTAGATTTTCCGACCCGAGGCTAATCCCAGGCCCCTTCTGCTTTGCCGGAGCGGTCTTTAGAGTTGCTGCTCTTGCCCAGTGGGCTAGGAGTCTGCCGGTGGCCTTTCCCGACCCACCCAGCGCCAGATGGTGGGCAGCAGCACTGCCGCCAGTCCGCACTTCACCAAGTCTCCTGGAATAAAAGGGAAGACCCCCTTGTTGAGGACGGCCAAGATCGAGGTGGGCTCAACATTCTGGTTCAGCCACACCCCTAGCCAAGTGGCTCCTAGCAAATAAATCAGAGCTGAGCAGGACAACATCGCCAGCGCCATCTTCCAGGGGTTGCGATCCACGCCCCAGCGCTCCACCAACCAACCCATCAGCCCTGCAGCCAGGGGAAAAGCCAACAGGTAGCCCCCCGTCGCCCCGGCCAAGTGGCCAAGCCCGGATCCGCCACCGCTGAAGAAGGGCAATCCCAGGATCCCTTCCAGCAGGTAGACCAGCAACGTGAGAAAGCCCAGCCGTGCCCCAAAGCCTGCCCCCACCAGCATTACCCCAAAGGTTTGTCCAGTGATGGGCACCGGTGTAAAAGGCAGAGGGATCCTCACCTGCGCCAGAGCTGCTACGAATAGGCTCCCTCCCACCACCAGCAGTAGATCGCGAATGCGAGAAGAACGGGGCAGAAAAGTCTGGGCCAAGGGTAGGTAACTCGCAGTCATAGAGCACCTGGAGTGTCGAGACATGAAGGTCAGTATAGGGGAATGCAAAGAAGAGGGCAAGTACACACTAACCCTTTCCTAAGGCATTCGCGCTTGGGCAAGCACAGCTTGGGGAATAACTCACAAACGCAGCAAAGCATCACTTGGAAGCAACAAAAAAAGGGCATTAAGCCCCTAAAAATAGCTTCCCCTTTCAGCAAATAGCTAGGTCGTGTTGATCTTATGTTAGGATAGAGAGAATAATTTATAGAGGAAAGA
>NZ_JANSIB010000104.1:0-10372 GCF_047461895.1 Synechococcus sp. R55.8
GCCCACAGTCATGATGATGGTCTGCATGATAGGCGGTTAACTCAAATTTTTCGAGGGCTCTGTTCCGCTTTGCGCCCAGAGCAGCTTGGCCTTGCGGATTCTGCCATCTTCCTTTAGACCCAGAACTTCCACCTGCACCTCTTGCCCCACCGAGAGGGATCCCGCCCGTTTGGGCTCCTTCTGGGTGAGCTTGGTGTCTGTGTCCAGAATCTGGAAGGTGACTTCGTTGCCCTTGATGTTGGTGATGGTGGCCTTCAGCTTTTGCCCGGTCTGGAAGTGGGCTTTGCGGGCCTGATGCTGGGCCTGGTCTTGTTGGTGTTGATGGTTTTGTTGTTGTCTGTCGTCCTGGGATTTGTTTCCCGCCCCTTGGGGAACGGAGTCCTTGCGACCGGAGTTGTCGTTGGGTTGGGATCCCTGAGGTGGTGGAATCTCGCCAATGGGGATCCCTCCATCCTTGTAGTAGCAAGCCAGCCGGGCTGCCCAGCCCAGGATCTGCAGCATCTCCGCCGGCCTGTCCTGCAGAGGTTGCAAGTACCTTTTGCAGGTTTCGTCAATAAGCTGATAGTATCTTCTGGTTTGTTGGGTACGGCATAGGCCAGTTTCCCGCACCAGCTCGCCGGTGAATCGGAAAAAGCGGGATCCCGCGTCAGGGTGATGGGCAACCGAGCGCAGATAGGCGACGCATTTGCTCAACTCGTCGACATCCACCCTTTCCTTGGCCAAGGTCAGGGCGATGCCGTGGGCGAGATCCCAAGATTGGGGGCTGAGATCGACAGTGTCTGACAGCATGGGGGAACCCTCAGTACACTCCGGTGGGCGGCTCGCGCAGAGCAGTGGGACTCAGGATGGCGGCCAATCGCTTGAGTTGTTCGGGCAAGATGTAGCCCTGGGCAGCTTGAATTTGCTCTTGCACAAAGGCTTGGAGGCGTTTTCCTTCCAGGGTATCGGCTTCTGGGGGATCGTAGCGGCTGTAGCGATCTTTTAGGTTGCCGGGCCGCTCGATCTTGTCGAGGGTGACCTGCAGGGATCCCAGGCCCACGGGCTTACCGCCCCCCACCTTCAGCAGCATGGGATGGTTGGGATCCTGCCCCAAAACCGTGAGCAAGGTGCCCAGCTCGGCAAGGGTGAGGTTTTTGAAGTGGATTTGGGTTTTGAAAACTGTGTTTTGTATCGCTTGCTGGGTGGGCGTTCCCCTTGAACTGTCCTGCAACGCGTTTCTGTGGGTGTAGTAGAACTTGCGCCCGATGACTCTGCCGTTTTCCTTCTGAAAATAAGCTTTGCACTGATCCGGGCGTGGACGGTACAGGGGGGGCAGGGATCCGCCGCCGGATCCGGCACTGGTGGCAATGGCATCCTTGAACTCCACCAATCCCTGCCAGTTCAGGGCACCGAAAACGCGGCTGGCCGGACAAAGCTGCTCTTTGTTGCGGCAGGGGTGCCGCTCTGGGGGGATCCGATTTCGGTACTGGCTCATCATCACCGCCAGGGTGCTGTTGGTGATCGCCTCATACATGGCCCGGATGGCCCCCTTGAGGGAGCTGCCCTGGATTTTAAGCCTTCCGTTGGGAGTGGTGGTCATGGTTTTGAGCACCGGGATCCCTTTCACCCCGACATCGCTGCCCAAGGCCAAGTGGCCGGTGGAGATGTGGACGGCAGTCTGCACCGTTAGGGTGAGGAAGAGGGTGCCGTGCAACCTATCGGGATGGAACTGGGCGTGGCCGGCGGGCCGCTCCAGCGTGGGGCGCTGGGTGGGAAACGGGATCAGCTCGTAGGGTTTGGGAAACACGGTTGGTTTGCCTCCAACTCGACTGCTGTTGCCGGCAGACGATCTTGCAGATGCGGCCTGGTTGGGCAATGGGCGAGGGCCTTGGGGGGTCATGGTCACCTCGGAATCAGGGCAATAAAGTGAACGCGGGCAGTTCGCTCATCTCGGAAGTAGCGCTGGCCCACCTTGAGATCTTGGGGATGGCTGAGGGGCTTGGGAAAGCGGGTTTCTCGATTTTGGGATCCGTACAGGTCGGCTGCGTGATCCTCCCACCGCCACTCTCCCGGCAGAGGGATAAAGGAGTCCGGGGGAGCTTGGATCCCCAGATACAGCAGATCCCAGCCGTGGGGGGTGCTTTTCCAGCGCAGTTCCCCTTGTTGGGAGAAAACTTGCCCCTCTGGACAGACGGGATCCGCCGGGATCCCCACCTGAATGCCGCTGACTCGATGGGGCCAGCGCAGAAAGGAGTAGGTTTTTTCAGAAGTGGAAAAACAAGCCGAGAGCACTTGGGAAAGCGAGGACTCTGCCCCATCTTGAATCTTGAGGGAGGCGACGTAGGCTGGTTTCATACGGCTTTGGCCTCCGCTTGCAGGAGTTTGGCCCAACTGTTTACGGCGGTGGCGAGCAGATGTTCCACCTTGGCCTCAGACGTCTGATCCCAGGTCAGCCGCGCCCCAAATCCCAAAGGCATTGGCTCCGCTCCCACCGGCACCGCTTGGCAATCGGGTTTGGGGAAGCCGTATTTGCCTGCCTCTTCGGGGGTTAAAAATTCGCCCGCCCCCAACAGGGATCCCTGTGGCCAGGTCAGGGGGGATCCCAGCAGTCGAATCTGCATGTTTGCCTCATCCACCAGGCAGCCCGGATAGTCCACCACCGCCCACTCGTACTCAACCCGAACGGTGCCCATGCCGCGGGACTTGGCAAAGCCGATGCCAAACCAGCCTTCATCCAGATCCCGCAACGCCAGTCCCAGCAGACCCAGTTGGGCCAGGGTAAAGTTTTTCAGGTGGATCTTGGTTTGAAAGGATCCCTCTACGCACACTTGATAGCTGAACGGCCCCACCGCCACTGAGCCGAAGACGCGGTCGATGGCCACCCCATTACGTTCCTCCAGACGCAGAGGGGTTCCCGGCTTGGGATAGGCATCTTCGATGCGGACCCGGCTGGCGATGGCTGTGTTGCCGAACATCTGATCCGTAAAGGAAGAAAGGGCGTAAACCTGGTGGGGCTCTTCAATTTTTTCCAGCCATTGATTGGCCTTTTGGTCGAGGGGATCGCTGGCCCAGAGTTTGAAGCCTCCCCCCTCAGGACGTCTGTCGCTGCCCACCGTTCGGACGATGCGCTCCGCATGGGCGCGAATTGCCCCTTTGAGGGAGCTGCCGGGAAAATAGACCGTTCGCCCGCCGCCGTGATAGGTTTCGACGAACTCCATATCCGGCTTCGTCGGGTCAGCCCCTTCTTTGCCCGCCTTGATGAGAACAGGGCCATCGGGCTTGAGGGCGAGGCAGAGGGTGCAATGGTTAACGTAGCGTTTGTGCATAGCCTGGGATCCTTCACACCAGAACAGGAGCTTTTGGTTGAGGGGCTTGGGGCGGCAAGCAGTCTGTCCAGTTTGTCAACCGATAGGGGTGGAAAACGCTGACCGTATCGCCAACCGTTGTAGAGTCCATGAAGACCATCGGGATCCCTCCTGACATGAAATAGGGCTAGCGGCGGGGGCCGACCGATTGCCGTTGAGAGGCCGTTGTTAATTTGACAACCAGGGCTTCCACCCAGTCTTGGCGCAAAGCGGCAGCCTGCTCCGGGCTGAGCGGCTGTCGGGATCCGGCCACCAGCTCTTGAAGGTAGGCCAGCAGCCGTCTTGGATCCCCTTCCGAGTCGAACCAATAGATTGCCGAGATCTGCAGGCGGACAACCCCCAAGCCACGGGAGCGCCCCCCTCCCAGGGGGATCTGTTCCGTTTCCAATTGGTGCAGGCCAATGGCCAAGAGGCCCAGTTCCCATTCCTCGGCATTTTCGACGACGGCATGAAACCGGAAGGGGGTGCTGGCAGGCACCACTTGCAAGTCGTACAGCTTGCCATCTGCCGCCGTTTCCGTATCCCGATCGATGGCCACGCCATCCCGCTCTTGGTACTGGCCAAACCAGGCTTCCGGCACCACGGGCAAATCTCGGATCTGCACCTTGCCGGCCAACCAAGGGGATCCAAACACCTGCGAGACCCAGTCGGTGGCCTCAATGAGCTTTTGAGTCAGAGCCGCATCGTCCCCTCTGTAGTCATTTTTAATTTGGTTGATGATCTGAAATTGCTCGCTGCTGGTCAATTCGCCGGGATCCCTGGCCAGCTCTGGGTTGATGCCCCGCAAGAAACTTTCCAGGCGAGAGCGCATCGCCCCCTTCAAACTGGAGCCGGGAATGAGCGGACGGCCCAGCGCATCCTTGAGAACCGGCAAATCCGAGCCGATGGGTTCGGTGGAGCGGCCCACCCCGATGTGCAGAGCGGTCACGGTGGTGAGGGTGCCGGTGATTTCCAAGCGGTTTTTGAAAACGTCGAACATTGTTCCCTCAAATGGCTGCTCAAGTTAAGGCTTGTACTGCAGAGGTTTGCCATTCCCGAAGCGAGACGGAGCCCTTAATAAAACTCAAGAGGATCCCTAGGATCTGAGCAATTTCTGAGATAAAGTACTCCCTGTCATCGATAAAGAGTTGGTCACCCTCGAGTTTTGCAAATCGCCAGTTGGTTCCTGAGGTTACTGCTCCATAGACACTGTCTACTTGAGAATTGGAGTTCTTGTTAAAGACCTGTGCCCCCACCATACCGGCAACGCACTGGCCCAGACCCCCGATCAAGTCTTCTTTTTTGGCCTCAACGATAATCACCACCGGATCTTGAATGTAGAGTTGGAGAGGGGATAGGCAAATGATGTAGTCGCATAGGCCCACCAACCCCCTCTCGGGATCCACGTTGAATTCCTTGCCGGAAAACAGCGAGATTTGATCCCGACATAGGTACTTCACCTCTCCCAGCACAGGGGCGATGATAAACTCGGAGCGGGCTTTTTCGCTGTTGACCGAGGTGGCCAAGCCGAGATAGCGATCTAGGGTTATTTTCAAGTAATCGGAGCACTCAGTCGGTGGAACCTCTGCAAACAGGCCATGGATGATTCTTGACCTGAGCTGAAAGGTCGAAATGGCTCTCTCAAGGGTAAAACTGCTGTAGGTCACGGTCTAGGATCCTCCTCCCTCTCGCTTGTACTTGAGGTAGCGGGCCCCATAGCCCAGGTAGCGCCGAATCAAGTCAATTTTGATCTCGTTGACTTTGGGGGATGCTCTTTCAATTCCGGCTTCCCTGGCGATGGCTATAGCCCTTTGATGAATCCAGTTGTCGATGTCTTTGATGATGGCTTCTGCCAAAGAGTCTTTGCCCCGCCCCCACTTGTTATCGCGCCCCACCTGGTAGCGCAAAAAGTTCTTGATCACCTCTGAGCTTTCGGTGGAAGCTGCCACGTGCAATAGGTTGCGATATTGGGCCTCTTCCAATCTGTTGAGACCTCTGAAGTTATCCAAGGCGGCTTGAATTCTGGCGACCAGATCATCTTCGGCCAGCCGGATTTGCCGTTGGATCTTGAGCTCTTGTTCCGATGTGATCTCGCTGGTGGCGAAGGTCATAGCGGGTTCTCCCAGAAATGATGATGGAACGGACTGCAAACTTCGATTTGGCCGAATCCTTCAGCAGTGCGTTCGCCAATCCCCCAGTATTCCATCTCCGCCAAAATCGGGATCCAACGCTCCAGTTGCGTGGTGCTCAGCAGAAAGACACTGCCCTGCGTGGTTACCAATTCTACATCTTTGAACAGACCCCAGGCAGCGTTCCAGCCGGAGACATAGGCGTAGCTGCTGAAGGCCAGCTCCAAAGCCAGGGATCCATCTTCGCAGTTGGCCTCTTCCTGGAGCATCTGGGGGGTGAGCACGGTGGTGCGTTGCCAGCGCTCTTTGAGAATGGCCCCCGACTGCAGCCCAATGGAGAAATACTGCCGCTCCGGCGGAAGGGGCTGCCAGGGATCCCCGAACACCTGCCATTGTTGCCAGCGCTGCCGCAGCTTTTGGTTGAAGGCTTCCACCCGCTGGGCCAGGGAAGGCCGGGGAGCAGCCAGACGCCGAGCCGTGACGTTGACCCGGCCCAATCCCCGCGACACCCCTCCTCCCAAGCGCAGCAGGTGGGCGTGGGCGTTGAGGTAGCGGGTGAGGGTCTCGGCCAGCTCGGGATCCCGCAGGTAGATGTAGCCGCTGAAAAGGGAGCGCTCCAGATGCCCATTGGGGCGGGCTTTGCCCTCGTTCATCACCTCTAGGCTGTAGAGGATTTGGTCGGCAGCAGTGGCGCGGCGACGGTTGATCCCCACCCGCGTGAGCAGGCGTTTGGACACAGCAGCTCGTTCGTAGCGGGGCCCCAGGTCAGACTCCTGCTGGCTGTAGAACCCCCCGAAGGGCTCCACTCTTCCCCCGGAACCGTCCGGCTCTGTGGGATCGAACGGGATCCCCAGCCGCTGTGAGCAGAAGCGATCCAGGAGCGTGTCGAACACCCCCGTTTTGCCCGCCTCTGAGCGGAAGCCGGGATTGTTTTTCGAGCTGAAGGCCGTGGCCGGCAAGACCTTGCTGCCGGATCCCGGATAGGCGTGGGTAAACACAGCAGGCCGAGCTGCCGTAAACAGGGCGGCCAAATCTCCTTCCAGCGCCTCGGCAGGGCGATGTTGGGTTTGGCTGAGCATGAGGTCGGCCAGAGCACCGCGAATCACGCTGCCGGGAATGTAATCCTGGGCCTCGCTGATGGAGCCGCCCGGCTTTTGCCGACCGATGGCCAAGGGAGACTGAGCCGTTAGGGTGAGTTGAATGGCTTCCATCAGCTCCCTCCCTGGGCCAAGAAAGCCCAATCGGCTGCGGTGGGCTGGAGAGCCTGCAGGGATCCAGGATCCCAGTGCAGCCAGCCCAAACCTGCGGATTTGCTGCCCCCCAGCGCGATCAGGTGGTGCAGGGCCGCCAACAGGAGAGTTTTGCCCCAGGAAGGGCAATCGGGCAAAAGCTGCAGGGATCCGGAAAAAGTCAGCTCAGCCGCGGGAGAGGTCTCAATGAGGTAGAGCCGCTGATCCTCGGCGGTGCGGCGGCGGCGGTTGAGGGTGACCCCAGGGCGAAGGGTTGGTTCCAGAGCTGCTGGCGGCACCTCGCAGACGAGATCCTCCACCCACAGGCGGGCAGGCAGGGCCGGATTGCCGAATATCTGGCAGACCAGACAATGGGATCCGGCGTAGCCCTCCACCTGGTATTCGGGGCGGTGGAAATTTCCTGCGCTGCCCTCCCGCTGCGGACACATGCGCTCTGGGTCGGGAGAGCGGCAAATGGCCCAGCCCAGGCCACGGGCCAGTTTCTCGCACTCGTGGCGCAGCCGCCCCTTCAGTTGGGAGCCGGGAATGATCAGCCTGCCAAAGGCATCTTTGAGCAGGGGCTTATCCGCCAGGGAGCCGCTGGAGCCGCCGGCTCCCACCGCCAGGGCAGAGGCGAGGGTGGCCCTCAAAGGGATAGAGGTGATCGTTCGCCCCGCTTGGGGCAGCTCTGCCAGTCTCACCATCACTCCACCTCCGCCAGAACGGGCCGACCCTCGGCCTGGGGCTGTTTTTGCACAAAGGCGTACAAATCCACCAGATCCCGCCAGATGGTTTCATAGGTTGGTGTTGACGAGGATACCTGTGGCTCAACATACATCCAGGGGGGAAGGTGGCCGTCGTTGGTTTTGGCCTTGCACCAGGTGCGCTCAAAAGCCTCCATCAGCGGCTGCCCCTTTTTGCCCAGGCGGCTGCGGAAATAGAGATAGTTGAGGGTGGCGGTGCGTTTGCCTTTTTCCAAGAAGCTGCGAATCTGATAAAGCTGGGAGCGAGGAAAATTGGCCTCCTGCAGGGCTTGTACCGTTCTCAGCAACCCGTGGATTTCCGGGACGGTATAGGGGCCGGCGTAGAGCTTGAGGGTGTGGCTGTTCTGGCGGATCTCCAGAGCTTCCCGACGAAAATCCTGGATGCTGGAGACAACCAGGGCGACCGACTTCAACGAGAGAAAGTCGATGGTGGCCACAGAGCAGTCCTTGTCTTTGGGCTTCAGCTTTTTCGCGTAGCTCTTGGCGGATTTCAACAGTTGTTCGGTGAGCTTTTCGGCGTAGTAAATGGGGGTGTCTTCCGAGGCGATCAGCACCCCCACCGAGGCGGAGAGCCGACAGAGCTTCCGATCTGCCGCCGGGTAGCGGTGAGGCACCTTGCCGGAAGATTGAGCTGCATAGGTTGCCGAGGTGTCCAGCAGGAGCTGCTCAAACTGCTCACAGAAGGTGGCGGCAATTTCCAGGGCTTTGTGGGCAGGCACCACCACCAACACATCGTCTCCGCCGATGGTCAGGATCTCGAAGGGGTGGATCCACTCGCCGTTGCGGTCTCTGCCGGTTTCCGGATCTGGGGATAGGCCGTGCAGCCGATGGGCCTGCAGGTGCTGGGCGAGGGCGTGGTAAACGGCTTTTTCCGTTGCCTCGGAAACATCCCGGCTAAATTGTCGGTAGGCTTCTGGGGTTTGGATCTGCTGCACATAGCCCCCCATGTCGTTGCCATCGGCGTAAAGGTAAGCCACAAAGCCCTGGCTGCCCAGGCTGGCGTTGGCCACTTCCCGTAGAGATTGGGCCTCGCCGATCCCCTGGACAGATCCCTGATGGGGCTGCAAATAGCGCTCCCGGTAGGGCTCGCCGGCGGGAGAGTTGAGAAAGCGGGCAAATCGCGTTACCCAGCTTTCCACAAAGCCGGGATCCCAGGTGGGGAACTTGCGGAACCACCCTTGCTTGCCTGTTTCAATGCGCTTGGCCTGGCGACCCACCAGGGCTTTGCGAGCGGTGGCTTCCGAGAGCCAGGGCTGATCGACCAGGTCGGCTTTGGCGATGGCAGGGCGACGGTCGGTGCTGTCGCGGCGCAGGTAGGGATGGGTTTCAAAAAAGGCGGGATGGGCGCGGCTGGGGCGACCGGGATCCGGATTGCCGTTGCGGCGGTGGTTGAAGCGGGCGGCCAGGTAACCCACCAACTCGTTGAAACTTTTGCGGTCTTGAAATCTGGCTTCGCTGCCATCCCCAAAATAGGCTCTCACCAGGGGATGGGTTTTGTGTTGCGCCAGCCAATCCAGCCAGGGGGTGCGTTCGATGGGATCCCGCAACAGGCCGTAGCGCAGTTCCAGCAGCCGAAAGGCGGATCCCACGGCGCAGGCGTTAGCGGTGAGGGTTTCTTCGGTGTAGCGCCGCTCGATGGCCTCACAGAGATCGTCCACATGGGCCGCCGGGCAAAAGGCCAGGAGATTGCCCCCGGTGGAGTAGATGATGAGCTCCGGGATCAGGGCTTGCGCCAAAGCCGGGTAGTGCTGCTGCAGCCAAGGCCGGATCTGCTCGGCCACATAGGCCCTCAGCTCTGCTTGAGACTCTTTCCCCAAACCTTCCCATCCCAGGTAGGTTTGCTCGGGATCCCCGAAAAAGGCGGGTAGATCCACCAGGTTAATGCGATCCAACAAAGCGGAGGCCCCGCGGATTTCCGACAGCTTGGCCGACTCGAAGACATAGCTCTTGATCTTGGTGGCCCCCCCGTAAACCAAGCCGATGCGGGTTGTCTGCTGCCACAGCTCCGGGTAGCGGGATTGCAGCTCCGCCGGGGTTCTGGGAAAGGTCTTCGCCGCCATGCTCTCCTGAAATTGGCGCACCTGAGCCAAAATGGGCCGTAGCTCTTCTGGGATCCCGGCCTCGTTGTCGGCGCGAACGGCGGCCCGCATCTGCTGCAAGGTCTCCAGGGCAAACTGGGGATCCCGCTGTTCTCCCCACGCCAGGCACCAGGCCAAGGCAACAGGAACGGGAGAGGGAGCAGAAGTAGGGGTCATGAGCAGCACCTGCGAAATGCGAAAAAGGAAGACAAGTCTTGGACAGGGCTTCCATCGGCTGCGACGGACAGATCCCTAAAGGCTGGGGGCAATTGGCCTCGATTTTTAATCCTTCGCGGAAGACCAAAGCCCTTCAAAAAAGGGTTTGCCGGTTGGGTGGGTAACCAATCGAATCAAGCCGAGAGATGCCATTGAGGTTACCGATTGTTTCAGCCATATCCGATAAACGCTCTCGCCTCATGGTTTTCAGTCCTCTAGATTGCTAGCAGTATAGATCGAGTGCGATGGGTTGCAGACGATTTCAAGGCTTTCTTCAGATTGTGAGATTTTTTCTGCCTGTACAACGGGCAATTCGAGAGTAAACCCAATAAGAAGGGATCCCTTCTAAAATTTTCTCAATGGAAAGTTGGGTTTTGTGTTGATTGTTGCTGTGGACTGGGAATGGGCTGTGCCTATGCTGAGTTTCTCAGAGCCATCTGCTGATAGAGAAGCGAACGGCAAGTGGCCGACGGGATCCGAGTTGGTGGGGATCACCTTGGAAGTTCAGGCTCCTCGGTCTTACCTGCTGGATCCCCACTATGCCAAAGGGCTGCACGCCTGGTTCTTGAGCCAGGTGCAAGAGACAGACCCGCAGCTATCGGCCTATTTGCACGATGGAGAATCGGAGAAACC
>NZ_JANSIB010000105.1:0-8290 GCF_047461895.1 Synechococcus sp. R55.8
GCGGTCGGGCATTCCTGCCCCACGCCACTTGTCTGGGTCTACAACCCCCGACAGACCGACTGAACAGGCAGTTTCCCTTCCCCAGCCTCCCTGGCTACTGCCAGCTCGCAAAACAAGTCTAATCCACAGGGAACGGTGCATCGGCAGACAGGATGGACTCCTGCACCCAGGAACCCCTGTCCACCGGCCAAGAGCAAGATGCTATCCACTCGTTGATTTCCGGCAAAGTGTAGTTGTATACGTCCCGGCCAATCTCCAGCCACGCCAACAGCAAGGCCTCCGTCCCGCTGACGCGAGCGGCTTGTTGGGAGGCATCTGGATCAATCCGGTGCTTGTAGGTTACACCAGCATAAGTAGGTTTTACTACAGATTTCGCTCAGAGGTATGGCGGGGATCCCTGTATCCCGGTGCTCACCCTGCGGGTAGAGCGCAGGACTGATTGCCCCCGCACCACCGTTAGCTAAATCGTTGAGTTGCTCTGCAAGCTAAGATCGGCAAACCCTGTTCCATCGATGAGGATCCGCGTCGGCCATGATGACCGTAATGGAGTTTTTTGCCCTCAGTGCTGGGGAGTGGATGTGCCAACGCACCAGCCATCACTTGGCTTTTCGCCGCTCTGAGGGTGGGAGGTCGCGGCTACAAATTGCCACCCTTGCGGCAACCGATCCAGCAGTCATCCGGGTTTGCGAGTTGTTCAGGGTGGATCCCCGACGAGCTGTGGGAGCAGCGCGGGTGCGGTGGGATGGCGAGCAGGAGTGGGACAACGAAGAGTACAAGGGAGACGTGGTGCTGGTACCTATCCCCGATGAGACCGATCCCATGCGCGGGCAGTTGCTGCGGGATCAGGGCTACGCTGAGAAAGTACCGGTGGCCGGTACCTATGTCATGGGATCCGATGGCGCCCTTACCCTTTACACCCAGTATGAGATGACTGAGTCGGAAGAGCGCATTTGGTTTGCCAGCCCCAACTTGCGCCTGCGGGCCAGCACTGTCAAGCGGTTCGGTGGCTTCAGCATGGCTTCTTTCTGCTCCGAGGTGCGTAAACTCTCCGTCGGCCCTTCTCCCACCCCTACGGTGGCCGAATCCAGCTCTTTCCGCAGCTAGAGCGTTTTCTCCTCAACCGCAACACGGGTTGTGCCATGCACCAAGTCTTGGATCTGGGGATTAACCTGCTCCACGCCAATCAACACCAGGCCGACCACAACCGGGAGCATTTTGATGCCTGGGGAGTAACCTGTCTGAACCTCATGAGCGCGCCGGGGGCGGGTAAGACGTCTTTGCTGGAGAAAACCGTGGCCGCTCTTGCCGGCTCGCTGCGCCTGGCGGTGATCGAGGGAGACATGACGACCCAACTGGACGCGGAGCGGCTGCGTCGCTACGGGATCCCGGTGATTGCCATCAACACGGGGCGGGCCTGTCATTTGGATGCGGCCATGGTGGCCGGGGGCTTGCAGCAATTGGAAGCACTGCTGGATCCCCAACAACTGGATTTGCTGCTGGTGGAAAATGTCGGCAACTTGGTCTGCCCGGCGGAGTTTGAGGTGGGGGAACACGCCAAGGTAGCCCTGCTCAGCGTCACAGAAGGGGAAGACAAGCCTCTCAAGTACCCAATCATGTTTCGAGAGGCGGATTGTCTGCTGATCACCAAAGTGGATCTGGTTCCTGTGTTGGAGGTGGATTTGGATCGGATCCAGGCCAATATCCGCGAGATCAACCCTTCTGTGCCGATTTTTTGTCTTTCTGCCAAGACGGGTGACGGGCTGGAGCCCTGGCTGGGCTGGATCCGAGAGCAGATTCTCCTTGCCCAACACCGACGGCAGCCGCAGTGAAGGGTATCATACTGAGCATCTAGCCGTGGAACTCTCCTCACCTGAGCTGGCCAGGCAGGGGATGAGTTAGCACCTCTGGCGGGTCAATTTGCAGATAACTTGTGTGGATGGAAAATCCCGGCTATGGCCAATTTAAGTGACTTTGTACAGGGCATTGAGCAGTTGATCGAGCTGGCTCAGAAGCTGGACGAGAAAAAGCAAAGTGGAGAGCTGCGAACCGAAGTCCGCATCCAGGCCCGTCCTCTGGGCAGTTCTATTCCCCCTTCCGGCTCCATCCCCCGCCGCCGCAGCCCTGCCCAAACGGGGGATCCCCCCTGGAGCAGCGAGCCCCAAGTGATGTCTGCGGTTCGCTTCCAGGAACCGTCCAAGGCCGCTGTGCCCGACCCGCCAGCAACTTCTGCCGACCGCCCAGAGTCTTGGGCTGGGCCACGCCTCAAGGATGTGGGGGGACTGAGGGAACAGCTCCAAGCGCTGCGGGAGATGGTGGAGATCCCCCTCAAGCGGCCCGATCTGCTGGCCAAGCTGGGGTTGGATCCGCCCCGCGGCGTGTTGTTGGTAGGCCCCCCCGGCACCGGCAAAACCCTGACGGCCCGCGCCCTGGCCGAGAGCCTGGGGGTGAACTACATCGCCATTGTCGGCCCGGAGCTGATCGGCAAGTACTACGGCGAGGCGGAGGCGCGCCTGCGGCAACTGTTTGAAAAGGCAGCCAAATCGGCTCCCTGTCTGGTGTTTATTGACGAAATCGATGCCCTAGTGCCCAACCGCGCCACTGTCGAGGGGGAGGTGGAAAAACGCCTGGTGGCCCAGATGCTGGGGCTGATGGACGGGTTTGTGGCCCAAAAGGGGATCGTGGTGCTGGCAGCCACCAACCGGCCCGAGGCTCTGGATCCGGCTCTGCGGCGACCGGGGCGCTTTGATCGGGAGGTGATCTTCAAGGTGCCGGACCGGGAGGGGCGGCGGGAGATCCTGGCCATCCACACCCGCGGCATGCCCTTGGCGGAGGATGTGGATCTGGACAGCCTGGCGGATCAGACGCTGGGCTTTGTGGGGGCAGATCTGCGGGGCCTGTGCCAGGCAGCAGCCTATGCGGCTTTGCGGCGGCAGGTGCCCGATTTGGGATCCCCCATCCCCGAGTCCCTGACGGTAACCGCAGCGGATTTTCAACAGGCTCTGCAACAGGTGAAGCCGGCGGTGCTGCGCTCGGTGGAGATCGAATCCCCGCAGGTGAGCTGGGATCAAATTGGCGGCCTGGAGCACGCCAAGCAGATTTTGCAAGAGGCCATCGAGGGATCCCTGCTGCACCCTGAGTTGTACGAGCAGGCTCAGGCCCAAGCGCCCAAGGGCATCCTCCTCAGCGGCCCCCCTGGCACTGGCAAAACCCTGTTGGCCAAAGCCATCGCTTCCCAGGCCAAGGCTAACTTCATTGCCGTCTCCGGCCCGGAGCTCTTGAGCAAATGGGTGGGATCCTCCGAGCAGGCGGTACGGGAACTTTTTGCCCGCGCCCGCCAATGCGCCCCCTGTGTCATCTTCATCGACGAGATCGACACCCTCGCCCCGGCGCGGGGAAGCTACTCCGGGGATAGTGGGGTCAGCGACCGCGTTCTGGGGCAGCTGCTGGCAGAGCTGGACGGGATCCGCCCCAGCCAGGGGGTGTTGGTGGTGGCCGCCACCAACCGCAAAGCCAGCTTGGATCCCGCCCTCACCCGGGCCGGCAGGTTGGAGCTGCACCTGAGCGTGGAGCTGCCGGATCGCAGCGGGCGACGGGAAATTTTGGCCGTTCACAACCGCAAGCGTCCCCTGGGGCCTGATGTGGACTTACAGGGGTGGGCCGAGCAGACCGAAGGTTGGAGTGGTGCCGACCTGGCCCTGCTCAGCAACCGCGCCGCCATTGCCGCCATCCGCCGCCACCGCGCCACTTCCGAGACGGTGGATGCCAAAACCCTGGTCATCCAACAGGAAGACTTCTGTCGAGCCTTTGCCGAGCTGCAGCAGCAACGCCAAGCCGGCTGATCCCAGCCTGAGGGCTATTCCCATCACGCCAGCGGTTCGGAGCACCTTCAAACTTTCAAAATCAAAAGACTGGGATCCCTTGCCATTCTGGTTGGCTGTGGGCGTGGGCTGACTCACCGCAGGTGCGGGGGGTGGGAAAGATCTTGCCGGGGTTGGCGATGTGCTGGGGGTCGAACACCTGCCGCACCCATTGCATGCTCTCCAGATCCGCAGGCGTAAACATTTCCGGCATGTAGCAGCGTTTGTCTGCCCCGATGCCATGTTCGCCGGAGATGCTGCCCCCCAAGCGCACGCAGAGCTTGAGGATTTCGCCCCCCAGTTTCTCCACCTGCTCCAGGGATCCCGGCACCGACTCGTCGTAGAGGATCAAGGGGTGCAGATTGCCGTCGCCAGCGTGAAACACATTGGCCACCGGATAACCGTACTCACGGCTGAGGCGCTCGATTTCCTTCAAGACAAAGGCTAGCTGGCTGCGGGGGATCACCCCATCCTGAACATAGTAGTTGGGGCTGAGCTTGCCCATGGCGGCAAATGCTGCCTTACGTCCTTTCCACACCCGCGCCCGCTCTTCCGGGTCGGATGCGACTTGCACCTGTCGCGCCCCATTTTTGAAGCACAGCGCCCTCACCTGTTGGCTGGCTTCTTCCACCTCCAGTTCCAGCCCATCCACCTCCACCAACAAAATGGCCGCCGCATCCCGCGGATAGTAGCCCAACTGCACCACATCCTCCACGGCATTGATGCTGAAGTTGTCCATGATCTCCAGGCCGGCGGGGATGATCCCGGCAGCAATGATGTCGGAGACGGTGGATCCCGCCGCTTCCACACTGTCAAAGTCTGCCAGCAAAACCTGCACTTGAGCCGGGGCCTTGAGCAAGCGCAGGGTAATCTCGGTGGCAATGCCCAGGGTGCCCTCGGATCCCACAAACAGCCCCACCCAGTCGTAGCCGGGCATCTCCGGGATCTTGCCTCCCCAGCACACCACCTCCCCATCCGGCAGCACCACCGTCAGGCCGAGAATGTGGTTGGCCGTTACGCCGTACTTGAGGCAGTGGACACCGCCGGAGTTCTCCGCCACATTACCTCCGATGGAGCAAACCGACTGGCTAGAGGGATCCGGCGCATAAAAGTAGCCTTGGGCGGCCACGGCCTGGGTAATCCAAGTGTTAATAACGCCCGGCTGCACCACCATGCAGCGGTTGTCCAGGTCGATTTCCAGGATCTGCTTCATCAGGGTGGTGGCGATGACGACGCTATTTTCCACCGGCAGGGCTCCCCCTGAGAGGCCCGTACCGGATCCCCGCGCCACGAAGGGCACCTGGTAGCGGCTGCACAGCTTCACCACCTGCGCTACCTCTTCTGTTGTGCGGGGCAGCACCACCAGCGCCGGCCTTTGCCGGTAGCTGACCAGCCCATCGCATTCGTAAACCAGCAGCTCCTCCGGCTTGCTGATCACCCGCTGGGGATCCAGAATCTTTTTGAGCTCAGCCGTCAGCCTGATCCAGTCGAAGGTGAGGCCGGTTTGCAGAGGATGAGAAGAAGTTTTTGCGCTGGCAGTGCGAAGCACTTTCATAACAGTAGGCTCAGCAGGAGTTTGGGAGGGGGATATTGTCACTATAGTCTTGCTGGTAACCGAGCCAGCCAACAGATAGTCCATGCAGCCCAACTCCCCCAGCGCCGAACAAATCCTCAACCAAGTGCGGCAGCTCTACGAGCTCTACCCCTTCCCCCCGCAGCCCATCGGCACTGTTCCCCCGCCAGGGTGGAATTGGCGCTGGAGTTGGCCCCAGGCCCATGCCTTTTGTACGGGATCCCATCCGGGTCGGCGCAAGGTGCGCATTCTGGATGCGGGCTGTGGCTCGGGAGTGGGAACAGAATACATTGCCCACCAAAACCCCAACGCAGAAATTTGGGCCTTTGATCTGAGCAGCCGCGCCCTGGAGATTGCCGAGGCCCGTTGTCGGGCTTCCCAGGCACCGCCGGTGCAGTTTCGCCAGCTCAACGTCTACGACATCGACCAGCTGCCGGGGCAGTTTGACTTCATCAACTGCGTGGGCGTGCTCCACCACCTGCCCGATCCGCTAGCGGGGCTGCAGGCTTTGGCCGGCAAATTGGCTCCCGGCGGGCTCTTGCACCTGTTTGTGTATGGTGAGCTGGGCCGCCACGAAATCCGCCTCATGCAAAAGGCCATCCGCCTGCTGGTAACGGGTTCTGAACACCAGACCCTTGCCTCGGCGGAGCAATTGCAGAGGGGTCTCCAGGTGGGCCGCCGCCTTTTCGAGATCTTGCCGGAAACCAACCGCATCCAGCAGCAAGAACGGGCCCGCTGGGCCATCGAGAACGTGGACGACGAATGCTTCGCCGATATGTACCTGCACCCCCAGGAAGTGGACTACACCATCGAGACTCTGTTTGAATTAATCCGGGCTTCCGGACTGCAGTTTCTGCGCTTTTCCAACCCGGAGTTTTGGCGGCTGGAACGGGTGTTGGGCCAGGACGAGGCCCTGCTGGCTCAGGCGGCTCAGCTGCCGGAACCGGAACGCTATCGCCTGATCGAGCTGCTGGATCCGGTGGTAGCCCACTACGAGCTGTTTCTCGGCAAGCCCCCCATCCGCTGCTGGGAATGGACAAGCCCAGAAAGTGTAGCATCGGCCATCGCCCACCTCAGCCCCTGTCTGGGCCTGTGGCCGGGGCGGAGCATTTTCAACTATGCTTACGAAGCCATCTCCCTGAGCGAAGAAGCCTTCGCCTTTCTCCAACAGGTGGACGGGATCCGCACCGTCCAAGAGATCCAGGCTGGCCTAGAGTGCCCCCTGAGCTTTGAGCAACTGCAACGCTTGCTGCGCTGGCAAGTGCTGCTGCTGGAGCCTCAAAACTCAGTCTCCTGAGAGTTTCTCGACCCCTTTCCCTTGCCTCAGCGGGACGAACCTTGGCATTTGCCCTCTTGTTCTTCTATGGCTTATCCTAGAAAGCTGTGACCTTTAGCTCTGGCCCCGCATATTCTGGGGTTGTCATCATGCCCAAAATCAAAACCCGCAAGGCAGCAGCCAAGCGCTTCCGCCTGACCGGCAGCGGCAAGTTTATGCGTCGCAGGGCCGGGCACAACCACTTGCTGGAGCACAAAACCAGCAAGCGCAAACGCAAATTGGCCGGTGTGGCCCTGGTGGACAAGCGGGATGTGGTCAATGTGCGCCTGATGTTGCCCAACACCCACTAGCCGGGATCCCGCTCGCGCCGGCAAGAAGATTTCAGGGGCTGGCATTGGCGACAGCAGTTCCGATCCCGTTAGCAGGACGGAGTGCTTCTACCCTTCAGTTTGAGTTTGTTCAAGTTCCTATTGAGTTACTGCCATGAGAGTCAAACGGGGCAATGTCGCCCGCAAGCGCCGCAAAAAGATCCTCAAGCTGGCCAAAGGCTTTCGGGGAGCTGGTTCAAAGCTGTTCCGCACCGCCAACCAGCAGGTGATGAAGGCTTTGCGCAGCGCCTACCGGGATCGCCGCCGCAAGAAGCGGGATTTTCGTCGCCTATGGATTACCCGCATCAACGCGGCCACCCGTGCCCAGGGCCTGCGTTACCACGAGTTCATCGATGGTCTCAAAAAAGCCAATATCCAGCTCAACCGCAAAATGTTGGCCCGCTTGGCTTTCCTGGATCCAGAGGCCTTTACCCAGGTGGTGGAGGCAGCGCGCCAGTCTCGCGCCTCCTGAGGAGGTTCCGACGGCTATCCAGAAGTCCTTCCTGGCAGCCATTCTGGCCCTCGCCTGCCTGGGGAGAGGGATCCCTACTGTGGCTCGTCCTTGGCCGGAGATTGTGGATTCTGGACGGCTGCGCGTTGCCGTAAAAGACAACTTGAGGCCGCTGGGGTTTCGCACTCCCCAAGGGGATCTGCAGGGGTTTGAGATCGAGCTGGCTTGTGAGCTGGGATCCCGGCTGTTGGGCTCGGCAGAGGCTGTGGAGTTGGTGCCGGTCTCGAATGTAGAGCGGCTGCAGGTGCTGGCTGACGGCCAGGTGGATTTGGCCATTGCTCAGATCGGCATTACCCCGGATCGGGCGCGCCAGGTGGAGTTCACTTCTGCTTACTATCAGGATGGCCCCAGCTTGGTTGTGGCTCGTTCCCACAACTGGGAAAGCTGGTCGGACTTGCGGGGCGGTCGCGTTGCAGTCTTGCGCGGTTCCAGCGCCATTCCCCTGCTGAATCGATACCTGCCAGGGGTGGAGTTGGTGCCTGTCGATTCCTACCGAGAAGGGGCGGAACTGCTCCTGAAAGGGGCGGTGCAGGGGTGGGCAGCAGATCGCTCGGTGCTGGCAGGGTGGCTAGCAGAGCATCCCCGTCGCGAAAGCGCTGCGGAGCAACAGTTTCAATTTCTGGGATCCCCCTTGGCAACGGTGTGGCTGGGCATTGCCATGCCCAAGGGGCTGCAGCACGCCGAATTGCGGCTGCGGGTGCGCCG
>NZ_JANSIB010000105.1:8390-10179 GCF_047461895.1 Synechococcus sp. R55.8
GGGCAGCCATCTCCACGCTGTCGGCAAAGGGGAAGAAGCCATCGCTGGCCAAAACAGCTCCTGCTGCTTGGGATCCCGCCTGCTGGAGAGCGATCTCCGCTGCTCCCACCCGATTCATTTGTCCGGCTCCGACGCCGAGCGTCTGCCTCTGCTTGGCGACGACAATGGCGTTGGATTTCACATGTTTGCAGACTATCCAGGCAAATTCCAGATCCGCCCACTCCTCCGGTGTGGGCTGGCGCTGGGTGACCACTTGCCAAGAAGGGGGGCTGTCGGTTTGCGTCGGTTCCTGGTCGCGACAGCGTTGCAGAGCAACAGGTGAATCGGCGTCTTGCACCAGAAAGCCCCCGGCCAGGGTGCGGATTGTTTGGGCAGGCCCCACACACAAGTCCGGCAAGATCAAGACCCGCAAGTTCTTTTTGGCCGACAGTAGCTCAGCCGCTTCTGGAGTGCAATCGGGAGCCACCACACACTCCAAAAAAGGCTCCACCAGCCGTCGGGCGGTCTCTGCGTCCAAGGGTTGGTTGAGGGCGACGATGCCCCCAAAGGCCGAAACTGGATCAGCAGCCAGGGCAGCCTCGAGGGCGGCAGCCGGCGATGGGCGAATGGCCACCCCGCAGGGGTTGTTGTGCTTAACCACCACCGCCACCGCTTGTTCAGGTTGCAGGAACTCCCTCCGAGCAGAGCCAGAAGACACAGAGCCCTTCCCGTCAGTGGGCCGCGTCGCATCAGCATTGCGGAGTAACAAGGTTAACTCTGCCGCCAGGGCACGGGCCGCCTCCAGATCCAGCAGGTTGTTGTAGCTCAGCTCCTTCCCCTGCAACTGCTTAGCCCGGTGCCAGCCGGGGGCAGCCGGATCCGTCACATACCAAGTGGCAGCTTGATGGGGATTTTCCCCGTAGCGCAGGCGTTGCCACAGGATCCCTTGCAGTTGAAACCTGTCTTCAGCGGCAGCTGCGGAGGACTGGGAGGGACCTGCTAGCTCCAGGCGAGCCAGGTAGGTGACGATGGCGCGGTCGTAGGCCAGCACCTGCTCAAAGGCCCGACGAGCACACTGGAAGCGAAACGCCAGCCGCTCTGTTTCCCCATAGGCCCCGGAGAGCAGTTGCAAATACTGGGGGTACTGGCTGGGATCCGTCAGCACCGTAACGTAGGGATAATTTTTGGCTGCCGCCCGCGCCAAAGTGGGCCCGCCGATATCGATCTGCTCAAAAGCTTCCTCCAGAGACACTCCTGCCTGGGCCACTGTCTGTTCAAAAGGGTAGAAGTTGACCACCACCAGTTGGATGGGAGGGATCCCCAGCGCCTCTAGGTCTGCCCGGTCTTCGCTGCATTCCAGGCGGGCCAAAATGCCGCCGTGGATGCGGGGGTGCAGCGTCTTCACCCTTCCCCCCAAGATTTCCGGCGCGCCAGTGTGGGCAGAGACAGGGGTGACCGGGATCCCAGCTTCTGAGAGCGCCTTGGCGGTTCCCCCACTGCTGAGCAGTTGAAAGCCATGCTCTTGCACGAGGGACTGGGCCAGCGGGATCAGTCCGGTTTTGTCGGATACACTCAACAAAGCCAACGGTACAGAATCCTGTTCGCGACAGCGTTGCGCAGTAGCAAGGGGCATTGGAGGCGTTATCCAGTAGAGAAGGGCCCAGAGGAAAAAGCTGGCCGGGATACCCAGCCCAGCGCTCTCACAGCATACCCCGAAAGCTGGACCCTCTTGTCCAGCCACCTGGTTCAGACAAATCTTCAGCTAGAAATCGCAGGAGCCCCGCACTGTACCCGTAGGGTCAGTGTCGGG
>NZ_JANSIB010000106.1:0-10130 GCF_047461895.1 Synechococcus sp. R55.8
GATCCCTGTGGGACAGATTTTTGCTGCTGCCTCCAAACATAGTGGAGACTATCGTCAATTCTTGACTTTAGACGCTAGATGTAGATCCAAGATTTCTGTGTTACCGAACACGCCAGGCGCGGATGCCTCAGCCTTGGTGCTCCGTACCGCTATCGCGAATGCCGCAGCGCGCGCCTACATAAGAAGGCAGGTCAGGCCAGCCCAGCGACCCTCCAGGCCCAGGTGTGTTGCACTCCTGCGGGAGAAAGGGGGAGCTGCGTTCCGCTCGCTCGACCCACCGCAGGATGGTTTACATTTCTTCCACCACCCCAAGGGCGCTTTATAGTGAGGATCCGGTCTCCATCGGTCAAAGGATTGGAAGGGCCATGTCTCACTTCACCACCCTGCAAGTGCAAATCAAAGACGCCGATCTCCTGGAAGAGACTCTGAAGGAATTGGGCTACGCTGTGCAGCGGAATGCCAGCCTGCGGGGCTATCTCTGGAACCGCACCCGCGCCGATCTGGTGATCCGGCAAAAGAATGGCTTCGACATCGGGTTTCGTCGCAACGGGGATCACTACGAGCTGGTGGCCGATCTGTGGGGGGCGGGCATCGATCCCAAGACCTTCCTGGAGCCGATTTTGCAGCGCTACGCCCACAAAAGTTTGCTGCGCTCAGCCCGTGAGCAGGGCTATACCATCGAGGCCGAAGAAGTGCTGGAGGATGGCACCATCCGCGTGGTGGTGGGGCGTTGGCTATAAGCCAGGTTCATCGGGATCTGCCCATGGTAGGTAAGCCTCAGCCGGCTGTCAGAACTGGCCAGGGATCCCGGCCCCAACCTTGGGATCTGGTGTTGGGGGGGCAAACGGCAACCGGGAGCGCCCCGGCCCATGCCTTAGTGCTGGGAGGTCTCGAGGGGGCGCGGCGACGACTCGCCCATAGCGATGAAGCCGTGCGCTTAGCCACGCTATCCCAGTTGCTGCAGTACGGGTCGGCGGGCCTGGCCGAACTCATTGCAGCCCTCGCTGGCAACAGCTCTTGGGCGGTGCGGCTGGAAGCTTGGCGGCTGTTGTCTCAGCTAGGCCAGCCGGAGGCAGAACAGGCCTGTTGCACCTACAGCCCCTTTCGCCCGGTGGGGGGAGCGCAAGGGGTGATCGTGGCCTATCGGCGTGGGGAGCGGAACTTTGCCTACGCCGACCTGGAGGGAGCCGACCTTCAAGAAGCACGGCTGGGGGGGATCAACCTGTGGGAGGCCAACCTGAGGCGGGCCAACTTGCGCTTTTGCAACTTCAACGGCGCCCGGCTGCGGCAAACGGATTTGCGCCAAGCGGATTTGCAAGGGGCCAAGCTGAGCGGAGCCGACTTACAGGGAGCCGACCTGCGGGGATCCGACCTGAGGGGGGTAAAAGTTAGCGGCACCAGCCTGCGGGGATCCCGGCTTTCGGAAGAGACCCACCTAGAAGAACGGGTGCGCCACATCTGGCAGTTGCAGAATTGGGGGGGACAGGGACAGGATTTCTCCGGCCAAGACCTGAGCAAAGCCGATCTGCGGGAACTGGTGCTCTGTCAGATCCGGCTGAGGGGAGCGGATCTGAACCGGGCGGATCTGCGTGGATCCAACCTAGAGGGAGCAGATTTGGGGGGAGCCAACCTACAGCGGGCGGACTTGCGGGGGGCCAAGCTGTCCAATGCCGACCTGGAAGGGGCCAATCTCAGCGGTGCCGAGCTGCGTCAGGCCCAGTTTCAGGGGGCTAACCTGCGGCGGGCCGATGTCAGCGGGGCCAACCTAACCCAAGCCAACCTGGAAGGAGCTCAGATCGAAGGGTTAAAGCACAGCGGATCCCGGATTGCCGGCCTGATCTTTCCCGACGGCACCCCGATCAAGCCCTGGTGGTGGTAACAGGTGCCTACCGCTCACCCAATGAGCCAAATCCAAAGGAATCCCAAGATCCCCCGGCAATTGGGCAAACCCGGATCACCATAGGAGTAGAGATACCTATGGAGTACAGCTATGGTTCTGGCAGAACAGCTCTCGACAAAACCGCTCACCGCCGACGAGCTTCGCAAAATGGATGCCTACTGGCGGGCCGCCAACTATCTGTCGGTCGGGCAAATCTATTTGATGGATAACCCGCTGCTGCGAGAACCCCTGAAACTGGAACACGTGAAGCCGCGCCTGCTGGGGCACTGGGGCACCACACCCGGGTTGAACTTCATCTACGTGCATCTCAACCGCATCATCAAACGGGAAAACCTCAACATCCTCTACATCACCGGCCCCGGCCACGGTGGCCCTGCTCTGGTGGCCAACACCTACTTGGAAGGCACCTACAGCGAGGTGTATCCCAACATCGGCCAAGACGCCGAAGGCATGCGCAAGCTCTTCAAGCAATTCTCCTTCCCCGGCGGCGTGCCCAGCCACGTGGCTCCGGAAACCCCTGGCTCCATCCACGAGGGGGGAGAACTGGGCTATGCCCTGGCCCACGCCTTTGGGGCTGCCTTTGATAACCCCGATCTGCTGGTGGCCTGTGTGGTGGGGGATGGAGAGGCGGAAACTGGGCCCTTGGCCGCTTCCTGGCATTCCAACAAGTTCCTCAACCCCATCCACGACGGAGCAGTGCTGCCGATTCTGCACCTGAACGGCTACAAGATCGCCAATCCCACCGTTTTGGCCCGCCTCAGCCGTGACGAGCTGCAAAATCTGTTTGTGGGCTACGGCTACAAACCCTACTTCGTAGAAGGCTGCGAGCCGGCAGAGATGCACCAGTTGATGGCCGCCACTTTGGACACGGTGATCCACGAGATCCAAGAAATCCAGCAGCATGCCCGCAGCAAAGGGGATCCCACTCGTCCCCAGTGGCCGATGATCATCCTGCGCACCCCCAAAGGCTGGACCGGCCCCAAAGAGGTGGACGGCAAAAAGGTGGAAGATTTCTGGCGCTCCCACCAAGTGCCCCTGGCGGATCTGGCCAAAAAACCGGAGCACCTCAAGGCTCTGGAGGACTGGATGCGCAGCTACAAGCCGGAAGAACTCTTCGATGAAAATGGCCGTCTGCTGCCGGAGCTGCAAGAGCTGGCCCCCAAAGGGGAAAAACGCATGGGGGCTTTGCCCCACGCCAACGGCGGCCTGCTGACGCGGGAGCTGAAAATGCCAGATTTCCGTCGCTACGCCGTGCCTGTCCCCCGCCCCGGCACCACCGAAGCCGAAGCCACCCGAGTTCTGGGGCAATTTTTGCGGGATGTGATGAAGCTCAACCCCCACAACTTCCGCCTCTTTGGCCCCGACGAGACGGCTTCCAACCGCTTGGATGCTGTGTTTGAGGCCAGTGACCGCACCTGGGTAGCTCCCATCTACGATTGCGACGAGCACCTCTCCCCCGATGGACGGGTGATGGAGATCCTCAGCGAGCACGTCTGTCAGGGCTGGCTAGAAGGCTATCTGCTGACCGGGCGACACGGGTTCTTCTCCTGTTACGAAGCCTTTATCCACCTGGTGGACTCGATGTTCAACCAACACGCCAAGTGGCTGAAAACCACCCGGCACATTCCTTGGCGGCGGCCCATCCCTTCCCTCAACTACCTGCTGACTTCCCACGTGTGGCGGCAGGATCACAACGGCTTTAGCCATCAGGATCCCGGCTTTTTGGATCACGTGGTCAACAAAAAGGCCGAAATCATCCGCGTCTACCTGCCCCCGGATACCAATACTCTGCTCTCGGTGGCCGACCACTGCCTGCGCAGCCGCCACTACGTGAATGTGATCGTGGCGGGCAAACAGCCGGCCCTGCAGTACCTGGACATGGATGCGGCCATCAAACACTGCACCCAGGGCTTGGGAATCTGGGAATGGGCCAGCAATGATCAGGGTTCAGAGCCGGATGTGGTGATGGCCTGCTGTGGCGATGTGCCCACCATGGAAACCCTGGCGGCGGTGGACTTTTTGCGGCAGCACCTGCCGGAGATCAAGATCCGGGTGGTGAACGTGGTGAACCTAATGAAGCTGCAGCCGCCCAGCGAACACCCCCACGGCATTAGCGACAAGGAGTTTGTCAGTATCTTCACCCCCGACAAGCCCATCGTGTTTGCCTTCCACGGCTATCCTTGGCTCATCCACCGCCTCACCTACCGCCGTCCCAACCACCACAACCTGCACGTGCGCGGCTACAAGGAGGAAGGCACCACCACCACCCCCTTCGACATGTGCGTTCTCAACCAGGTGGATCGCTTTAACTTGGCCAACGACGTCTTGGAGCGGGTGGATCGCTTCAAGTACCGGCGGGATCACGTCCAGCAGCTTATCCGGGACAAGCTGGTGGAGCACAAGCAGTACATCTGCAAACACGGGGAAGATCTGCCGGAGGTGCGCAACTGGAAGTGGCCCTATTGAAGGGATCCCCACTCAACTAACTTTCGCCTCTGAGCTCTGGCAGGATAGAGTTTTTGAGGGTTTGGAGGTTGAGGGTGTGAGGGGTTCAGAAGGGGTGGATGCGGATACACTTCCCGATCTGGAGCTGGAAGAGACGGAGTGGGGAGGGATGGCGCTCTCGCTGGGGCTGGGTTTAGCCCTCTCGACCCTTGTGATCGGGATCCGCCCCCAGGTGGTCGTTCCTTTTGGGTTGAGCGCGTTGGGTTCGGCCCTGCTGGGATCCCTGCTCATCCCCGGGTTGCGGCGCTGGAAGGCGGGGCAAGTGATCCGCCAGGAGGGGCCCCAATCCCACCAGAAAAAAGCAGGCACACCCACCATGGGCGGGATCAGCTTTTTGCCCGTGGGGCTACTGGTGGCCGGGATCTGGATCGGCTGGGATCCCCATTGGCTGGCTGTCGCGCTGCTCACGCTGGCCTACAGCTTTGTCGGCTGGCTGGACGATTGGCTGGTGATCCGACAGCAATCCAACAAGGGGTTGTCTCCCCAACACAAGCTGTTGCTCCAGGTGGGGGTCGCCCTTGGGTTTTGTGTCTACCTGGCCTGGCAGGGGATCCCGACCAGTCTGACCTTGCCGGGGATAGGCACCCTCTCTCTGGGCTGGCTGTTCTGGCCCTTGATCCTGTTTGTGTTGGTGGGCACCAATAATGCCGTAAACCTCACCGATGGTATGGACGGCTTGGCGGCAGGGGTGGTGGCCATCCTGCTGATTGGGCTGGGGCTCCTTCACAGGGATCCAGAGCTATCGGTGTTGGCTTTCACCCTGAGCGGTGCCTGCTTGGGGTTCCTGGTTCACAACCACCACCGGGCACGGCTGTTCATGGGCGATACCGGATCCCTGGGGTTGGGGGGCGCTCTGGCCGGGTTGGCGCTGCTGGGGGATCAGCTCTGGGCCTTGGCCCTGATGGGGGGAGTGCTGGTGGCAGAGGCGCTGTCGGTGATGCTGCAGGTGGGCTACTTCCAATACACCAAACGCAAAACCGGCACAGGCAGACGGCTGTTGCGCATGTCGCCCTTGCACCACCATCTGGAGCTGGGGGGCTGGTCGGAGGTGCAGGTGGTGGGATCCCTCTATGGGATAACGGCGCTGCTGGTGGGGCTAGGCTGGGCCTGGTGGCACTGGACCGGAATGTGAGTTCGAGCTGGGGATCCACCGGGATTCCAATGGGGGCCTGACCTCAAACGGGTTGTTCGGCGTGGGAAATGGCCACCGGCAGATCGGCCCCCACCCACTAAGTCCCGGGATCCCTTCTGTTGTGAGGAAAACGCAAAGATTACTGACCGATGTTTGTTCCCTGTCAAATTTCCAACTGAATCTTTTACATTCACCGTTGCAGATCGGGGATCGCTGTAACGTATGGATATGAACTTAAGTTAACATTGCCTTCCCCTGTAACCCAGTTGGAGGCCTCTAAAAGGAGTGTAATCTCATGATGCCGAGTGGCTCCAAAAATTCCGATAGGCCAGCGGCACAGTCAGGGCACAGCGATTTGGTCTCCGACCCGCCGATGCAAGCGGCTCCTTCTCCGGCAGGTGCTGCTGAGCTTTCCTCTGCGCGGCCGTACGTGGTGTTGCACGGCCATTTCTATCAGCCGCCCCGAGAGGATCCCTGCCTCAACCGCATTCAGCGACAGCCGAGCGCCAGCCCCTTTCACGACTGGAACGAGCGCATTTGGGCGGAATGTTACCGCCCCAACGCCTTTGCCCGCGTTCTGGACGACCAAGGACGGGTGGTGCGCATTGTCAACAACTATGAATTCCTGAGCTTTAACTTCGGCCCCACTCTCCTCTCTTGGTTAGAGGAGCATGACATTGAAGTTTACCAACGCATTTTGGCCGGCGACCGCCTCAGCGCTGAGCGGCTGGAGGGTCATGGCAATGCCATCGCCCAAGTCTACAACCACGTCATCCTGCCCCTGGCCAACGAGCGAGACAAGTACACCCAGATCCGCTGGGGAATTGCCGATTTCCAACACCGCTTTGGGCGCCATCCCCAGGGGATGTGGCTGGCCGAAACCGCCATTGATGCAGCAACGGTCACGGCCTTGGTCGAATGTGGGATCCGCTTCGTCATTTTGGCCCCCAGCCAAGCGCAGCGCATTCGCCCCTTGGGACAAACGGAGTGGATCGACGTTAGCCAAGGCCAGATCGATCCCCGTCGGCCCTACCGCTGCTTTACCCCCGATCGGGAGGGGTACTTGGATATTTTCTTTTTCGATGGCCCCATTTCCCGTGACTTGGGCTTTGGGGATATCGTCTACAGCACCCACTCTCTGGCGGAGCGGATCCGTTCCGCTCTGCGCCCGGACAAAGAGGGGGAAGCCTATCTGATCAACTGTGCCACCGATGGCGAGACTTTTGGCCACCACAAGCGGGGTGTAGAACGCACACTGGCCTATGCCTTTTGCGAGGAATTTCCCCGCCGGGGCTGGCAGGTGGGCAATTACAGCCATTTTCTCAGCCAACATCCCCCCACTTGGGAGGTGCAACTGAAACCGGTCACCGCCTGGAGCTGCGCCCACGGGGTAGGACGGTGGTCGCGAGACTGTGGCTGCGGAGCGGTGGGAGGGTGGCACCAACGCTGGCGGCAACCGCTGCGGGAGGCCCTCAACTGGCTGCGGGATCAGCTGGCCGAGATCTACGAGACGGAGGCCAGAGCCTACCTGCGGGATCCCTGGCTGGCGCGGGATCGTTACATCGAGGTGATTTTGGATCGGGAGCGCTGCGATGCCTTTTTGCAGGAGCACCAAAGCCACCGCCTCACCGCCGAAGATCGGGTGCAAGTGCTGCGCCTGTTGGAGATGCAGCGCTACAGCCAGTTGATGTTCACCAGTTGTGGCTGGTTTTTCGAGGAGCTATCCCGTCCTGAAGGGGTGCAGATCCTGCGTTACGCGGCACGGGCTATCCAGTTGGCAGCAGCAGTGGCGGATGTAAACCTGGAAGAGGAGTTTTTACAGCGCCTGAGCAAGGCCCCCAGCAACCTCGACCTCTACAGAGACGGCAAGGGGGTCTATTGCGCCTTGGTGCGCCCCAGCTTGATCAGCCCGCAACGGCTGGTGGCTCAGCACGCCATGTTTTCCCTGTTTAACGGGATCCCCCGTTCCCAAGGATATGTGCTGGATCAAGTGGATCAAGAGCGCCTGACGATAGGAGGATCGACGCTGGCCATCGGGCGGGTGAAGCTCTCCTTTCCCACCACCCGCGAAGAGCACGACCTGATCTACGCCATGCTCCATCTCGGCGGCTGGGACTTTCAATGTGGCGTCAAGCCGTTTGCCGGGCGGCGCATCTACGAGCAGATAAAAGCGCGGCTGCTGGCCGGATCCCACAGTCGGATACAGATGATCCTGACCCTGCAAGATCTGTTTGGGCCGGAAACCTTCGACTTGAACGCCCTCGACGACGAAGATCGGCAGCAGATGATGCGCTGGCTCACTCAAGATACCCTAGACCGCCTGGCCCAGCTCTACCGCCAAACCTACCTGGACAATTACGGGGTCTTGATGGCCTTTCGGGCCGACGGCCTGCCGATCCCGGAAGAGTTGTTGGCTGCCGCTCAGATCACCCTCAACCAACGCCTGTTGACCAGTTTGCGGGCGATGGAAATGGAAGAGGGCAAGCGGGATCACCTGCTGGAACTGCGGGCAATTGTGCGCGAGGCCGAGCAGTTGGGGTGTCAGTTGCGGCGGGAAGAGGCAGCCCGGGTTCTGGATCGGCTCCTACAGCGGGGGATGTGGCACCTTGCCCACGCTTTTGAGCCGGAGACCTTCGGCGAACAGCTCTACAACCTGGAAGAATGGCTGCAATTGGCTGCAGACCTGCGCCTGCCCATCAACTTGGATCGCCTGCAAGAGCTCTATCTGACAGCGCTGGAGCGTCAAATTGGCCCGCGTTGCCCAGCTTGGCCCCAAGAAGACTGCCGAGACATTTCTGCCGAAAACCTGCACCGCCTCTTACAGATTGGGCAGCGGATTCGGGTCAACGTCAATGCCTGGCTGCGTCACCTACACCCCCAAAATTAAACCCCCAAGATTAAGTTGAGAGCTCAGTGAACTTTAAAGCCATCGGGATGACAGGATTCGAACCTGCGACCCCTTCGTCCCGAACGAAGTGCGCTACCAAGCTGCGCTACATCCCGACTGACAGGCCCCTTTAACCGCCCGCCGAAGCTCAACAAGTATAGCACGCCGGCTACGAACAATGATGACAAGGGATCCCCGGCAGAGAAGGGGATCCGATCTGCGCTAAGCTGCAAAAATCCCCCCTCTCGTCAGCCCAAGTATGAGTCAGTCTAAGGGTTTCCGCAAATCCAAGCCTGAGAAAAAACCGGCCAGCTCCAACACTGCCAAGCGCAAGGAAGCCGCCAAACGGTACGACGAGCTGAAAGCCAAGGGGATGCCGGAGTTCAACATCTTTGCCCGCCGTCGCCAGCCCGCGCCTGGCCAGCCCAACCCTTGGCTGCCGGTGGGATCCCTGGCAGTGGGACGTTCCAGCGCCATTCACCAAGCCATTTTCCAAAACGAGGAAGAACTCAAAAAAGCAGCCGTCAGGCTGTTTCCCCGTCTCGGCAAGGTGAAAGATGACCTGGAGTTTGGGTTTCGCCTCAAGGACAAGGACTTCCAAGACGAGCCGATCCAGGTGGCGATCCGCCCCCAGCCTTCACCCCTTCAAGTCTGGATGGCCAAAATCCGAGGTTGGTTGGGCCTCTCCGGCAAAGGAACCTCCAAAAAAGCTTAGACCGCCGCAAAGGCCCTGGGCAGCCAGCTCAAAATCAGAGGGTTGACCACCTCTGGGCGCTCGTCGTGGGGGCAATGGCCTGTATTGGGAATGGGCAAGAACTGGTAGTCGATCCCTTTCACGTGGTTTTGAAAGCCGCGACCCCGTTGAATGGGCGTCCAGGGATCCCCCTCTCCCCAGAGCACCAACAGCGGGCAGCGCACCTGAGGCAATAGGGCTTCAGGAGTTGGGCCGGGGGGAGCGGTGAGAATCGAGGCAAACACCTGCTGAGCGCCCACATCACAGGAAGGGGCATAGAGAATCTCCACCAGCTCATCCGTAATGGCGGCGGGGTTACGGTACACCTGCTTGAGAGTTGCGCGGATACGCTGCCGCTGCCGCACCCGATCGAACAAAAACGGCCCCGTCACCGGAGAAGCCGCCAGAGCGGTGAAAACACTCATGAAAAGGCGGAAAATCGGGCTGAGCTCATGGGAGCGATGGTTCAACCCCCCGGCGCAGTTGAGCAACACTGCTCCTGCCGTTAACTGGGGATGCCGGGCGGCCATGATCAAGCTGAGCAAGGCACCAATGGAATTGCCGATAAACACAGCAGGCTGCTGAATGTGCTGCTGCCAAAAATCCACCAGCAACTCCGCCCACAGATCCAAGGTGTAGGGGAGAGCAGGCTTGGCCGAGCCGCCAAACCCCAGCAAATCCAGGGCATAGACCCGGTATCCTGCCGCAGCCAGCACGGGGATGTTGTGCCGCCAATGGCCGATGGAAGCCCCAAATCCATGCACCAAGACCAGCGGGGATCCGGATCCCTGCACCACATAGCGAATGGCATGTCCGCGCCAGCTCCAGACTTGGGGAGCAAAAGGAGCAATGGCCTCAGCCGCAGAACCGGCAGAAGAAGCAGTCAGCACAGCCTGAAAACAGACCCAGTTAAAGATGTAGGTAGAAACTCAGAGCCATCCCTGTTCATCATAGCTTCGGAATGCCTTTGTCT
>NZ_JANSIB010000107.1:0-1694 GCF_047461895.1 Synechococcus sp. R55.8
GTTTCCAATTTCTAGGGATCCCCCCGAAGGGGGAACTCCACCCCTATTAAACCCAAGCAGGGCAAGGAATGCAAGACCCATTTGCGAGGGATCCGGAAAAAAGTCGGCAAAAAGAGCTGCGGCGAGGGGGTTTTGGGGCTGGAAAGCCTTGTGGCGCAAGGCATCGAGGGATCGGACGAAAGAATCGGCCTTTGCGGCTTTTGGCGGATCGCTCGCGGAGGCGTTGATACCGTTTGGGTGTTGTCTTGGAAACAAGGGTGAGTACCCGAGCCTCAACCGGAGTTTGCGGGGCTTGGCGATTGCCCAAGGCGTGCCCCCTAGCCGCGGGTGTAGCCGGCTGGGGGATGAAAGCAGATACGATGTTTTCAACTTTTCACAGTCGGAGAAATCTCATGAAAAAGTGGATTGCCTCGGCCACAACCCTGCTCTGCTGTGTGCTTGTCCTGGTTTTGTTTTGGCCCCATGTTACCTCTGCCCAGGGGCAGACTCTCAACCTCTACATCTGGTCAGAATACATCGATCCCGACATCCTCACTGCCTTTGAAAAAGCCACCAATAGCCGCGTGCTGGTCAGCGTGTACGAATCCAACGAAGACATGGTGGCCAAACTGCGGGGGGGAGGCACCAGCCAGTACGACATTGTTGTTCCCACCGACTACATTGTGCCCAACATGTTGGAGCTGGGACTGCTGCAGCCTCTCAACAAAGAATTGATCCCCAACCTAAGCAACCTGGGCGAAAAATTTGTCGGCCTGCCCTTTGATCCAGAAAACACCTACACCGCCGCCTATCAGTGGGGCACCACCGGCATTGGCTACCGCAAAGACCGCCTGCCCGAAAACTTTGAACGCTCTTGGGGATTGATTTTCGACCCGCAGCAGCAGTATGGCCCCTTTGTGATGATCGACGAGATGCGCTCCATGATCGGCGCTGCTGCCGTTTACCTGGGCTTCGATATGAACACCACCGTTCGCTCCGAACTGCAGCAGATCCAGCAGCTTTTGATCGACACCAAGCGCCGCAGTGCCGGCCTAATTGGGGGCGTGGGGGGCAAAAACCAACTGGTTTCTGGAACGGCCAATGTAGCCATCGTCTACAGCGGCGATGCCCTGCAAGCTGCCGAAGAAAACCCCAACATCGGCTATTTTGTCCCCCGCGAGGGTGCCCACATTTGGCTGGATGTAATGGCCATTCCCGCCCAGGCCCCCAACCCCGAGCTGGCCAATCGCTTCATCAATTTCATCCTGGATGCTGAAGTCGGCGCTCAACTGAGCAACCACAACCGCTTCGCCACCCCCAACGCTGCAGCTCTGCCCATGATCAACCCAGAAGATCGGCAAAACCCGGCCATCTACCCTGACGAAGAGGCCCTTGCCAAACTCACCTACCTTAAAGTGCTGTCAGGGGAAGAGCTGCGCCTCATCGACGCCCTCTGGACAACCGTGAAAAGCAGCTAGGGATCCCTTGTTAGCTCTCGACATAAAACTTGACACTTTTTAATATCTGAGCCACATTAAAGATGTCACCTGTTGATGGAGCTAGAACCATGGAAAACCAAGAAGCTAAGTTTGGCTTTACCACCTTCGCCGAAAAATGGAATGGCCGTTTGGCAATGCTGGGCTTTGTGATTGGCGTTGCGACCGAGTTGCTGACCGGCCAAGGGATCCTCTCTCAAATTGGCCTGATGTAATCCC
>NZ_JANSIB010000107.1:1794-5232 GCF_047461895.1 Synechococcus sp. R55.8
GCAAGTACTGGCGGATATCGGCCAAGATGCGTTCTAGGTCTTCTGGGGCCTGGAGAGCGCGTGCCCATTCTAGGTCATGACCACCTTGGGATCCCTGCTGGGCCAGCGCCACTCCTAAGTGTTCCAGCTCGCGAACCACTTGGCAAAAAGCATTAGCTCCCACGTTGGAGCTGGCTCCTTTGAGGCGATGGGCGACCCGCCGCATTCTTTCTGCGTCGTAACCGGCAATGGCTTGGCGCAATTGCGGCAGCTGGGCTTCACAATCTTGGATGAACACCTGCAGCAGCTCCCGCTGAAACCCGCGATCCCCGCCGGAAACCTGATCCAGGTAGGCAGAGTCGATGGGATAGGGCTAGGTGGGAGAAGAGGGATCCCTGTCCCTACCGGGGGAGCTTGGAGAGGCTGCTTTAGAAGCGGATCCATTGGAGGATCCTGCTGCAGACTGGGCAATCACCTGGCTCCAGTGGTTGAGCAACCTTTGCAAATCTTCCTTCAGCACCGGCTTGCTGAGATAGTCGTCCATACCTGCCTGCAGGCAGCGCTCCCTATCCTCCTGCATGGCGTTGGCCGTGATGGCAATCACCACTGTGCGGTGGCCGGATCTCCGTTCCTGTTGGCGTAGGCGGCGGGTGGCCTCGTAGCCGTCCATCACCGGCATTTGGCAATCCATGAGAATAAGGTCATATCTGACCTGCTGCAGGAGATCCAATACCTCCTGACCATTGGCCACCACATCGGCCTTGTAGCCCAAGCTCTGGAGCTGGCGCAAAGCCACCTTTTGGTTGACGGGGTTATCCTCTGCCAGCAAAATGCGCAGGGACTGCTGGGGTCGGTCGGCCATAGGCGTCGTCTGAGAGAGAGGGGGGCCAATGCCCAAAAGAGAGGTGGAGAGGCCAGAAGATTTCCCCAGGGCCATGGCCAACGCCTCCTGAAGGCGGCTTTGTTTTACCGGCTTAACCAGGTAGGCAGCAAAGCCGATTTCGGCAGCGCGGCGGGAGTGCTCCCCCAGTCCCAGGGAGGTCATCATCACCAGTTGCGTCTCGGCCAGTTGCGGATCTGCCTTGATCCAGCGGCCCAAGGTCTCCCCATCCACCTCCGGCATTTGCATATCCAAAACGGCCAGGGGGAAGGGTCTGCCTTCCCGAACGGCTTGGCGTAGCTTGTCCATGGCCTGATAGGCATTTTCGGCCTCTTCCACCACCATTCCCCAAGCCGCGGCCTGGCAGCGCAGGATCTTGCGATTGGTGGCGTTGTCGTCCACCACCAACAGTCGCTTGCCCTGCAAATCCACCGGGACACGAGCAGAAGGCTGGGCAAGCTGCTGGACATAGGGCTGCCGCTCCAGGGTCAGCTCAACGCTGAAGGTGCTGCCCTGTCCCTCCTGGCTTTGCAACGAGATGGTTCCCCCCATCAGTTCTGTCAGTTGTTTGCAGATGGCCAAGCCCAGTCCCGTACCTCCGTATTTGCGGGTAGTAGAGGCATCCACCTGGCTAAACGGTTGAAACAGCTTGCTCTGCGCCGCCGCCGGGATCCCGATTCCGGTATCTCTCACCGAGAGCCTGAGGTGGACATGGGTAGCGGTTTCTTGCAGCACCTCTGCTTGGATCACCACCTCTCCTCGGTGGGTGAACTTAATGGCGTTGCTTACCAAATTGTTGAGGATTTGCCGTAGTCGCGAGGCATCTCCCCGCAGGTAGCGCGGCACTTCCGGTGGCATGAGCACCGCCAGCTCCAATCCCTTGGCGTGGGCAGTGGGGGCAAACAGATCCGCCACCTCTTCCAGACACGAGCGGAGATCGAAATCCAGGATCTCCAGCTCCATTTCCCCGGCCTCCAATTTGGAGAAGTCCAGGATGTCGTTGATGAGGGTGAGCAGCGCATCGCCGCTGACGCGGATGGTCTCTACAAAGTCCCGCTGTTCTGCATTGAGGGGGGTCTCCAGCAGCAGGCCCGTCATCCCCAACACCGCGTTCATGGGGGTGCGGATCTCGTGGCTCATGGTGGCCAAGAAGCTGCTCTTGGCCTGTGCAGCCTGCTCAGCTGCTTTGCGGGCCTGCTCCAGCTCCAGGCTGCGCTTTCTCTCCCGTTCCAAAAGGGCTGCCTGGGTGAGGGCAATGCCAATTTGGTTGGCCAACTGCGATAGCAGCTCCATCTCAAAGGGTTGCCACTGACGGGGCCCGGAGCACTGGTGGGCCAGCAACAACCCCCACAACTGCTGCTCCAAAAACAGCGGCACCACCAAGTTGGCCCTGACCTGCATTTTTTGCAGCAGCTCTAGGTAACAAGGCTCCAGTCCTTCACTTTCCACATCGCTAACAACGCGAACGCGGCCCTGGCTGTAGAGCTGGGCGTACTTTTCCTGAAAACAGGGATCCTCGATCACCTCTCCCAGCAAGGAGGGGATCCCCGGCTGAGTTTTCTCGTTGGAGATGATCCCAGAACCATCCGGCTGGAAGCGGTAGACCAAGACTCGGTCGGCTTTGAGCAGGGCTTGGATTTCTGTTACCGCCGTCTCTAGGATCTCGGCGATATCCAAAGATTCGCGGATCTTCAAGCTGAGATTGGCTAGCAACTGAGCCCGGCGGTTTTGCCGCTCCAATTCCTCTGCCGCTTTCTTCTGCTCGGTAATGTTGCGGAAGATGCCCCGCGTAGCCACCATCACTCCATCTTCAAAGCGGCAGTTGACATTGCCCTCCACCCAAACAGTTTCACCGCTGGCCGTGAGGAAAGCTGTCTCTACCCTCTCCAGTTTCTCCCCTGCTAGAAGCTTCTGGAAAAGAGCCTGGCAGTGCTCCCGGCAGTCGGGATGGAGAATGTCGAAGAGGGTCATCTGATAGACCTGAGCTTCGTCGTAGCCCAAGGTCTCCTTCCAAGTGCGGTTGACATACAAAAAGTGCCCTTCGGCATCCACGCTTTGGATGAGGTCAGTGGCATTTTCAAAGAGATCCCGGTAGCGCTCTTCGCTTTCTTTCAAGGCCAGCTCCGCCAGCCTACGGTCGGTGATGTCGATGCCGGTGCCCATGACAAACTCCACCTCGCCGGCAGCGTTGATTAGGGCGGTGTTAGACCAAGAAATAAGCCGCAGTGCCCCTTGCTTGGTGCGCCAAAAATTCTCATGGCGATTCAAAAAGAGGGAATGATTGCCCTTGAGCTGTTCAAAAGCTTGCTTCACACCAGGCACATCTTCCGGTGGGATCAAACCTAAGTCCCATAGCAGCCGGCCCTTGACCTCTGCCAGCGAGTAGCCAGAAAGCTGCTCGGCAGCGCGGTTGAAGCGCAGGATACGCCCTTCTGGATCCATGACCACCACCAGCGCCCCTGCCGTATCGATAACCGCGTTGGTAAAATCTCGCTCTTGCTTGAGGGATCGTTCTGCCTCTTCTCGCTCGGCAGTCTCCCGGCGGATGAGGAAGTAAACCGAGGCCAAAACCAGGTAAG
>NZ_JANSIB010000107.1:5332-6543 GCF_047461895.1 Synechococcus sp. R55.8
CGCTCTTGCTGCAGGGGGTTGTCAGCAGTGAGCTCTTTCAACAAGCGCAGATGGGTGGAGGTGGCTTCAAGGCTGGCTTGGTACTCACTGAGATAGCGAGGATTATTGGTCAGAAGATAACCATATTGACCGGCTTCGGCGGCGCGGGTTTCCGCCAGCAATCCTTCCAAGTTTTGGATTGCTTTCAGAGTGTGGGCCACTCGTTCTGTAAGCTGCGGCAGTTGAGAGGCATTCCGCTGAGCTGAGTAGGTGATCCCGCCCAAAAGCAAGGCAGCTAGGCCAAAACCGGCGGTAACTTTGAGGAGAAAGCGGTTTTTGCGGGCAGGTTTAGTATCCCCCGACTTAGGCAGAAGAGGCGTCTGAGCCAGTTCCCTCAAAGTACGGCGCAGCTCCAGTTGGGCCACCACCTGATGGGCCAGGGCTTGTAATTGCTCCAGTTGTTCTGGGGTCAGGTGCCGAGGCTGATAATCGACAACGCAAAGCGTGCCTAAGGCTTGCCCTTCTGGAGTTACCAGAGGGATGCCAGCATAGAAGCGGATGTGGGGCTCTTGCGTAACAAGCGGGTTGTCGGCAAAGCGGGGATCCTGAGTGGCATCGGGCACCACCAGCGGCTCTTTAGGCGACAAGATGGCGTGGGCGCAGAAGGCCACATCCCGTGGGGTCTCCTGCACATCGACGCCGAATTTGGCTTTAAACCACTGGCGGTGTTCGTCGATAAGGCTGACCAGAGCAATGGGCGTGCCGCAGATGTGGGCAGCCAGCCGCACGAGTTCGTCAAAGCTGTTCTCAGGAGCGGTGTCCAAAATCTGATACTGCCGCAGGGCAGCCAGCCGCTGCTCTTCGTTGGGAGGGAGGGGGGCCTTAGGCATAGGTCAAACTAAGCGGAGAGAAAGGGATCCCGATCCACCGATCTCGGAGGTCGATAGTCTCAAGGTAAAAGAGGTAACCCCAGCATAACTTCCAAGCCTCTCCACCGGAAGCTACAGGGATCCGATCCCCAAACCAGCTTCCCGTTGGTTCAGTTCGCTACATTTTCACCACGCCTGCGTCAGCTACTCTAGCTCCTGCAAATTAAGCAAGCTTCGAGTTGAAATTTCTCAACGGAAGACTTACTATAGAGCGACGAGCTTTGTAAAGGGGGAATACTCTCAGTCATGCAAAAACTCCAAGACAGTTTGGTAAAAGCTCTGAGCATCGATGGAGCACTGGGG
>NZ_JANSIB010000107.1:6643-8363 GCF_047461895.1 Synechococcus sp. R55.8
GAGTGCGGAACCGGGGACTTGAACCCCGATGGCATTGCTGCCACTAGAACCTGAATCTAGCGCGTCTACCATTCCGCCAGTTCCGCGGCGATCTACAAGTGTGCCCAAAGCAGGGGATCCCTGTCAAGGCTGGCAAAAGGGATCCCTTGCCGGCGGCTCTATCTGTGCTAAGCTCTGCTGCGCACAAGATTAAAGCCGATAACGCTGACCTTGGCCGACTTTACCTTCACCTGCGAGGGCACCTGCCCCCATACCCAAGCGCGGGCGGGATACTTCGTCACCCCCCACGGCGGGATCCCAACCCCTTGCTTTATGCCGGTGGGAACTTTGGCCAACGTGAAAACCCTCACCCCCGCCCAGCTCAAGGAGACAGGTGCCCACATCATCCTCAGCAACACCTATCATCTCCACCTGCAACCTGGCGAAAGCATCATTCAAGCGGCAGGGGGGCTGCACCGCTTTATGGGCTGGTCGGGCCCCATCCTTACCGACTCAGGGGGCTTCCAGGTCTTCAGCCTCAGCGCCATTCGCCAAATCAACGAGGAGGGAGTGACGTTCCGCTCTCCTCTCGATGGCCGCATCATTCACTTCACCCCAGAGCTATCCATCCAGATTCAAAATGCCTTGGGTGCCGATGTGATCATGGCCTTCGACGAGTGCCCGCCCTACCCTGCCAGCCCTGAGGAAGTGGAAGCAGCGGTGCGGCGAACCACCCAGTGGCTGAAACGGTGCGTGAAAGCCCATCGCCGCTCAGATCAGGCTTTGTTTGGCATTGTGCAGGGGGGAGTTTACCCTGAGCTGCGCCGGCGGGCGGTGGAAGAGGTCTGTCGGTTGGATCTGCCGGGCTATGCCATTGGCGGGGTGAGTGTGGGGGAGCCGGTCGAGTTTATGCACGCCGTTGTGCGGCAAACAGCCCCTCTACTGCCGGCAGATCGCCCCCGTTATCTCATGGGGGTGGGCACCTATGCAGAGATGCGGGCCGCTGTGGCCGCCGGAGTGGATTTGTTTGACTGCGTGATCCCCACCCGCTATGCCCGCCATGGCACGGTGATCAGCCGGGGCAAACGCTGGAACATCAAAAATGCCGAGCACCGCCGCAGCCTGGATCCCATCGATCCCGACTGTCCCTGCTACACCTGCCGCCACTTCAGCCGCGCCTACTTGTGCCACCTCATCCGCGCCCAGGAGATCCTGGGCTATACCCTGCTTTCTATCCACAACATCACGGAGCTGATGCGCTACACCCAGAAGATGCGTCAGGCCATCTTGGAAGGCAAGTTTCACGAGAACTGGGATCCCTGGAGCTAAGCCGGTCAGGAGATTTCTCTGGAAATATCCGATCCATCCTAGTTCACTAGACACTCCAATATCCCGTGTATATACCTAAATTATCCCATGTAGCCGCAGGAAGGAGTCAGATCATGGCTATCCGAACCCTCAGCAGCGTAGTCGAACAGCACATTGCCGGCCTTCCGGGCGTGATTGCTGTTTTGATAGGGCGGGCCACTGATGGTACCACAGTAGCCAAAGTAACCTACGTCAGCGATTCCCAAGAGGAGCAAGCCCTAGAACGTTTGGGCACCTACGCCGGCGACCTGTTGCAGGCCAATAGCCGCCTTTGTCAAACCGTCAGCCCCGACCAAGAGGCGGACTACCTCTTGGCCGGCACTTCGGCGTTGCGGGTTGTCATCAAAGCGTTTCCCAAAAGCCCCTACTTTGT
>NZ_JANSIB010000107.1:8463-9889 GCF_047461895.1 Synechococcus sp. R55.8
TGTTTGGAGAGCCGGTTATCTTCCACTGCCATCACTACAACCTATTCCTGCAGCAGACTATTGAAGATCCCGACTGGATCGATGGAGTAGGGATCCTGCGCACGGCAGCCCAGGAGATCTTTTACAGTCTTCTGTACGGAGCTTTCAAGGCTCTTGGCATTCAGGAGACCCAAGAGCGCCTGGCAGTGGCAGCTCAGATCTTCAGTTTTTTAGGATTTGGGCGGCTGGCGTTTGAGGTGACACCTTCAGGCGGGGAAGTGCAGCTTACCCATTCTCACTACGCAGAAGGCTGGCTGAGCAAGTACGGGGATCAGGTCAACCGCACACGTCCCATTGACCACTTGGCGGTGGGCTATGTGGCGGCAGCTCTGGATGCCACGTTTGGCGAGCTGGGGAGCTACACGGCAGAAGAAACGGAGTGCATGGCCGTTACCCGTAAGGATCACTGTGTAATCCAGGTTACTCGGCTGCCGCGGCCCCAGTTGTTGACTCCCAGTCCAGGGATGGGCAAGTTGATCGAGCAGCCGCTCCAGTTCCCCCGGCCCACAACAGCAGTGGACTATGACGCGGTCAACGAAGCTCTGTGGGGCTTGCCTTTGGCCGGAGATGAGCGGGGGCAAATTCGCGCGTTTAACGTGTTGCTAACGCGCATGCCTGCCAACTACTACAACCGCATTCAGTATCGCTTTTTACAGGAGCTGAAGGCGGTGCAGGCTGAGCTGATGGGGGTGGGGGAAGCTCTCATCCGCGAGTCGGGGCATGTCTGTGTGTTCTACACCTTCGGCAACATCATGGAATCGGTGGAGTGGGAAACCCTGGTGGGGCCGATGCTGGAGAAGGACACCGACTGGATCCACGGCGGCTATGCGGTGGCCAGCAGCCTGGGGTGGGGTCGCTGGCAGGCTTTGGAGGTGGTGAGCGGCCAGTCTTGCCGGGTGGCCATTGACGGCAACTACGAAGCCAACTACTTTTTGGCTTCCTACCCACGGGCAGAAGATCCCGCCTGCTACTTTGCCCAAGGGGCGGTGCCGGCGATGATGAATCTGGTCTACAACGGCAACATCCAGCAGAAGCCGGTTTTGGATCAAGTCTTCTACAACCGCCTCTTCCAGCGGGGTGGGCTCTTCCACGGCCAGGAGACCAAGGCTAGAGAGAAAGGGGATCCCTGGTGCGAGTTTTACGCCGCTCGCGTCAGCGGGACGGAGTCCTTGCGGATGTAGGGATCCATGCAGGTGCGTATCCTCAGGCGGCGGGAGTGTGGGGCTGGGTGGGCCACCGACCTGCTGCTGCCACGTTGCCTTGTCTGGTCAGAGGTAGAGGCTCTGGCCCAGGAATGGGGAGCCGCTTGTCGCTGTTTTCAAGGGCAACTGGTGTGGCTGGATCTGCCCTCAGGCCGGATTACGGCTTCACTGCGGGTGCCCCGCCT
>NZ_JANSIB010000108.1:0-6050 GCF_047461895.1 Synechococcus sp. R55.8
GTCAATTGCAATAAACCGTTCCACAACGCATAGTCATTTATCTCACCGTCAAGGTGAAACAAACGACCGGTTGCTTCCTGCTAAGGCCTCTGGCCCGCTAGCGCGATCAGTTGAAATAGATGGTAATAAAAACCACGACTGCTATCAGCCCCTTTGATTCCGGTAACGCCGATCCCCGTCTCGATGAGGGAGAGGAGATAGGGCTCAAGCGCCTAAGTTTCGACTCTGTGGGCGCGCAAGAGCAAGTTGGTTCCCAAGTCCTCTTGGGCTGCCCAAAAGGCGCAAATCCACCACGAAACCTCGTCTTGGCGATAAATGCCACAGGTGAAAGGATAAGGTTGCAAAATATTCGCCATCTGCGCTAAGGCCGGAACTTCCGCCATGTAGTCGGCCCACACTTGGGGATCCAAGGCTTCGTAGGTGAAATCGGAAGGAAAGAATGTGCAACTGGATTCCAGGCTGGGCCGGTTGGTCAGCAACAATTGAGCAGGATCTGAGGATTCACAGCCCAAGCGATCCCCGATCTGAAAGGTCAGTTGAAACAGGCGGTTAATCAGATCAAATTGCTCAGGGCTCATAAGTTCAGAATTCCTAACTTTTAGATTGGGATGGGCGTTAGAGTTGACAGGTGCGACGGCTGCGCTCCAGCTCCGGCTCGATCCAGGAGAGGGCGAAGTGACTCACACAGGGCAACTGCGGAAAGCGGCGGGCCAGCTCTGCCATTTGCACTTCTAGGCTGGGGCGCTGTCGTTGCGACTGTCCCCATAGGCCGGCGATGGCCGGACAAACGAAGGTTTGGGGAGAAGCTACGGCCAAAACCTGCTCCACCTGCTGGGCTACACAAGTGGCATCCTCACACCTGGCATAGGCCATTGGGTGCCATTCCATACCCGGATCAAAGCGGTCCCAGGGTTGCAGACGAGCGTCAAACCCTTCTCCTACTGCTTGGTTGCCTTCTGGGAAGAAGACAGCCCCCACCGGGATCCCCAGCCTCTGGGCGGGTTGGGCGGCCTGCTGTAGATAATCGAGAACGCCGTAGCGGGCAAACTCGACGCTCAGCTGCCAAAGCTGCTGCTGCCAACGTTCTTGGCGAACGGCGGCGCTGGGGGTGGGGGAAGGGGCAGGAGTTGGTGCTGCTGCCTCAGAACTGGAATCCGCCGGTTTCTCCAGACTCTCTGGTAAATCTTTTGCAGAGGAAAGCTGATCCCCCTGCCAATTCCTGCTGGCCATGTCTTGGGCAGCCCAGTCCAGTAACTCTGGGGAAAGCGCCCATTTCTCGGTCGGGCTGGGCCAGGGATCCCCTGGCTGCCGCCACCTGGGCTCTTCGGCATAGGTGGCATCCAGATGGAGAACATCTGCCACTGCAATGTAGCCCTGGCTTAGGTAGCGCTCCAGCAATGCCCGACCCGCCGGGTTTTCTGCCAAATTGAGGTAGGCTTTCCGGGCGGCCTCTCCATGAATCCACAAGTCTCGGACGGTGGCTGCCACGCTGGATCCCCCTGAGCCACGCGGATAGCGAATGTAGTCGAAAAGGATCCCATCCGGCTGTCGCTGTAGGATGCGGCGGACCAACTCGGCAAAATCCCGCCGTGCCAGGGGATGAAAGGGATCCACAAATACCTCGCCAGGACTGCCCAGGTCTTCCGAAAGGGCTGTAGCGGGATCCAAGACGGTGGTGATGCCGCGACCGTTGCGGGCCAGGGCCACCTGTCGATCGGGCCGTTGTCCGTAGCTGTAACCGAAATTGAGGGAAAACACCCAGGCATAGGCAGATAAGCCGCGGCGTCGTGCCGCCTTCAGAGCCAGATCCAACAAGTCGGCGTTGGGCTGTAAGCTGGGCCAGATCCCCCCTGCGCCATCCGGCAAAATGGAGCGACCATCGTAAAAGGTCTCGATAAAAACGCGGTTGTAGCCCAGGTTTACCACTTGGTCGAACACCTGATCCAACACGCCCGGATTGGCATCACAGGGATGCAGACGTACCCAGATGGCCTGGATCTGGGGCCAGCGTTGGCTGCGGCAGGCGATCAAGGCAGCGCCATGTTCGGCCAAAACCTGGGTGTACTCGGCCCAAGCAGCATTCGACTGGGCAGCCTGCTGGCGCAGTTGAGCCTTGCGCGCTACCTCCTCGGGCGGCTGTCGGCAGTAGGCGTCGAGCCGAGCAGCCAAGTGGGATCCCCTCTGTTCCGCACTGTCTACGGAACCAGAGCTGGGGAAAAGGGAATGGCCGGGCCACAAGAACTGAGCCTGGGCCGTGATTCCGGATCCCAGCAACATCAGCGCGCCCAGCACACCCGCAAGCCAGCGGCTCCCTTTGTTTTTTGGCAGTCTTAGCACTCTCAACCTCCACGAGAATGTCTGCGATCGTACTCTTCTCCTGCCCAGAGAGCGGCTATTGAAAAAAAACAGCCGCCCGTGCCCACACCGGCGCAATCCCTTGGCCAATCTCTATAGTTATTTCAATCTAGATTGAGACACCTTCTCAGCGCTCTGCGCCGCTTCTACAGCCACCTCTAATCCCTCTCCATCGGGGAGAGGGGAGTTGGGGAGTAGTGCAACAGAAATGTTTCATTCCTGTTTAGAATGACTAGACCTCCGATCCCAGTGGCAGGGGTTTGCTCTTCGGTTTTGCCCCTTCCGCCACTGTGACCGTCAGCCAGGCTCTCATGGGGATCTCGCCAAAAGGCATAGATTAGCGCTTATGATTTAGTAGTAAACCTTTAGCTTTTCTTGATTGTCCATGAAGGCCATTACCCTGCATCAACTGCAAATCTTCGAGGTTGCCGCCCGCCACCTGAGCTTTACCCGCGCTGCCGAAGAGCTCTACCTGACCCAACCCACGATTTCCATGCAGATCAAGCAATTGAGCAAAGCCGTGGGGTTACCGTTGTTTGAACAGGTGGGCAAGCGGCTGTATCTCACCGAAGCGGGGCAAGCTTTACACCAAACCTGCGAGAAGATTTTTGAACAATTGAATCAATTCGAGATGACCCTTGCCGACCTGAAGGGGCTAAAGCAGGGACGGCTGAGCATTGGAGTGGTCACCACTGCCAAATACTTTATACCCCGTCTGCTGGGGCCATTTTGTCAGCAGTATCCCGGCATTGACGTAGCTCTTAAGGTGCTCAACCGCCAGCAGGTTTTGGAGCGGATGAGCAACAACATGGACGATCTCTACGTGATGGGGATGCCGCCAGAAGATCTGGACGTGGTGGCGCAACCTTTTCTGGAAAATCCCTTGGTGGTGATGGCCCCCATTCATCATCCGCTGGTGGGCCAAAAGCGGATCCCTCTGGCGCGCATTGCCCAAGAACCTTTTTTAGCCCGTGAACCCGGCTCCGGCACCCGCATGGCTGTAGAGCGGCTTTTTGAGAAGCATAACCTAAAGCTCAACATTCGCATGGAGATAGGCAGCAGCGAAGCTATCCGCCAAGGGATTTTGGGTGGATTGGGCATTTCGGTTTTGTCTCAGCATGTGTTGGCCTTGGGGGGGTGGCAGCATCATCTGGCTATTTTGGATGTGGAAGAGTTTCCCATTCGGGGGTTCTGGTATTTGGTCTATTTGCGCTCTAAGCGTCTTTCGGTGGTGGCCAAAGCTTTTGCCGACTTTCTTCTTTCCCAGGTTTCTCAAATGGAGCTGGACTTTGTGGCTAAAGAGCAGCACAAATCCAATTCAAATCCCAATCCAAATCCGCTTTCCGGCAAAGAGGCTGAAGCACAGCCGAGAGCTCTTGTCGCAACCCCCGGATCCCCTCAAAGTCGTGAGTGAACAATACTCGCAAAAACCCCAGGTAAGCCCGCGCCCACTCGTCTTCCGGATCCAGCTCGACGATCTGTTGAAAATGCAACTGAGCTGCTTCTGGTTGTAACAGCGCCGCCAACATTAAGCCCAGTTGGTAGTGGCTTTGGATTTGCTGGCTCGGTTGGCCTTGGGCAGCAGCCTGTTGCCGTTCCCCCTCCAGCAGTTGCCGTACCAGGATGCGATCTGGATCCGTCAAAAAAGTCGGGTATTGCAGGGTTGTCCAGGCATTGAGGTAAAGGGAGAGGGCCTGCAGATCCCCAGCGGCAGCAGCTCTGGCCGCCTCGCGGAGAGGAAACAAGGGATCCGTTACAAGGAAGGGGCCTTCCTTCGGGAAGCTCGACAGGGATCCTCTCCAGGATTGGTGTAGGGAATGGCGGATCCCTTTGGGCGACTGCCATTCCAGGTGGAGAAGGCCACCTCTTGGGAAGTCGGTTGTGGGCAGCGTCAAGATCTCTTCCACCAGCCAGCCGCCTGTTGAGTTGAGCTGCAGGCGATTCTGCCCCAGCACCCAGGCCCGCTTCTCCAAAACCCGTCCTTGCCCGTCTTCCAGCCGCGCCCAGACCAGCGTTTGGGCCAAGTTCTGAGCTGGGCCTTGCCAGCGTAACTTCCAGGCGGGGATCCCCAGCTCCGACAGCGCCTCAACCTCCACCAGCTCCACCTCCTCAGCTTCAAGAGGCCACTCCTGTACCGTCACCTTTGAAAAGCGAGGGAAGTAAGTGTGCAGCCGACCCACCGTAGGCAACTCCACCGCCGGATCTTGTCGCCAGTCTGGGCTGCTGCGCAGGTGCTGCCGGATCTGCTCCTTAGTCGGGCCATAAGGGCCAATAATTCCCTGTTCCCCTTCGGCATCCACAAACCCATCCAGCAAGGAGAGCTCCAACTCGGGCCAGGGGGTTTGCCCGGCAGCGCGGAATGTAACCGGCCAGCGCTGGAGAGCCGACAAGTAGGTGAGGGTTTCGGAAGAGATCAGCTCTGTGTTGGGGAGAACTCCCAGCGTGGTGGTCAAACCTGGCTGGATCAAGGATTGGATCCACTGCGTCAGCTCCTGTGTGGGGTGCTGCCCCTGCCAGCGCATCTGGATCCCCGTCCACAGAGGGGCCACCCCTGGGGTGAGGGGCCGACCCAAATTGGCCAAGGCCAAGCAGCCCAGAACTAGCCCTGCACAGACTCCCCTTTGCAAAGCCCACGCACCCCAGCGTTCCTCCAACCACCGGCAAGCCTTTTGGATCCCGCCTGCTGATAACACGGCCAAGAGAGGCAGCAGGGGTAGGGTGAAGCGCACATCTTTGATGTCCACCAGGGTGTAGAGAAGGTAGCCGGAACCGTAGGTGGCCCACAAGACTGCCTCTCGCCTGTCCAGGGATCCCCACCCGCTCAGCAGCGGCAACCCACACAAAAAAGGGCTCATCTGCAGGGGCAAAAGGCGCAAGTAGGCAGTCCACCAGCACAGGGATCCCGCTGGGCAAGTGATGTAGTAGTGGGCAGTCTCGGCGTAAGCCCAGCCATTGCTGAGCACAAACAGCCAATTGGCCCCATACCAGGGCCAGCACAAAAGCAGCATCACACCCATCCCCAAGGCCAAGTGGGCCAGCCGCGCCGGCCAAGGGATCCCTTTCCACCACCCCACCGCTTTCCCAGAGCGCCAGAGGGCCTGACCTGCAACTCCCACCAAAGGCAGCAGCAAAAACAGCACCCCTGTCCACTTGGTGAGCAGCACCGCCGCCACCCCCGCCCCCACCCCCACCGCCCCCCGCCAGGAAGGCTTCTCCCCATAGGCCCACAGCGCCCAAAACGCCAGCGTCACCGCCACCACCAGCGGCAACTCCAACATGTACACGTGGGCCAAAGCCGTGATCCCCGGATAGAGGAGCAGCAGCGCCGCCGCCAGCCAGCCCACTTCCCCAGAGCGATAGACCCGCTGTCCCAGCCGCTGCGTTGCCAGAACCAGCACCCCCAGCAACCCCAAGTTGAGCAACTGCCCGTCCGCCCGGCTGAACGGATGTAGAACTGCCAAGGGGATCCCCAGCCAATAGGCCAAAGGGGGGTAGCGCTGGTTCAAATGCAAAAACTGCTGCCCCCACAGCCCATCCCAGCGAAACCGCTGCAGGTGAAGCCCAAACGCCTGCGCCTGCAACAAATGCTGCGCCTCATCCCACGCCGGCGGCAAGGGATCCGTCCAGTTCCAGATCACCAGCAGCAGCAGGGCCACCATCCCCAGCCCGGCCCACCACCGCAGGAAAGGGATCCC
>NZ_JANSIB010000108.1:6150-9837 GCF_047461895.1 Synechococcus sp. R55.8
GCAGCAGCAGGGCCACCATCCCCAGCCCGGCCCACCACCGCAGGAAAGGGATCCCTGTCTGCCGCATCATCCTCTCTCCTCAGCTGTCCCGCCGAGATTCAGCAAACATTTGGGTGCCACCTGGCCTTGCCCCCCAGAGCTAAACTCAACCTGTGTCATTCTCAGCGCTCCTCCCATAGACCGAGAGCTTCAGCATCCCATGATCGCTCCATCTGCCGGCCCAGAAGGGGTTTGGATCCTTGCGGATCAACTCCACCCCCAGCAATCCGCCCTCGCTTCCCTCTCGACCCTATCCCCAGACCGAGTTCCCGTCATTCTCATCGAATCTCACCGGTGGGCCAGCTCCCGCAACCACCATCAGCAGAAATTGGTGCTGGTCTGGTCGGCCATGCGTCACTTTGCCCAAGAACTGCAACAGCGGGGCTACCCGGTCACCTATGTGGAAGCGGAAGGCTTTGCCGAGCCGCTGCAAACCTGGGCCAAGCAGCATCAACTGCAGCAGATCCGCCTCATGCAGCCCGCCGATATTCCCGTCCGAGATGAAATAGAAAAGCTGAGATCCACCCTCCCTTGCCCCCTCCTGATCTTGGAAAACAACCACTTCCTCTGGAGTACTCGTCAATTTATCGACTGGGCCTCAGGTCGCAAGCGCCTGCTCCTGGAAGACTTTTACCGCGAAGGGCGCAAACGCTTTCGCATTCTCATGGACGGCCCCAAGCCCCTGGGGGGGCGCTGGAACTACGACCGGGAGAACCGCCATCCTCCCAAACCGGGAATGCGCTATCCTCGGCCCCTCACCTTTTCCCCCGATGCCATTACCCAGGCCGTGATCACAAAAGTTAAGCAACACTACGGCCATCACTTCGGATCTCTAGAAGGATTTGGCTGGGCCGTCACCCGCGCCCAAGCCCTGCAAGTGCTTGATCATTTCATTCACGAGCGCCTGCCCCACTTCGGCCCCTGGCAAGACGCCATGCAAGCCGGGGAAGACTTTCTCTACCACTCCCTGCTTTCCCCTTACCTTAATCTGGGCCTGCTCACCCCCCACGAAGTCATTGCCGCCGCCGAACGGGCTTACTATCAGGGCGGGATCCCCCTGCCCTCCGCCGAAGGCTTCATCCGCCAGATCCTGGGCTGGCGGGAGTACATGCGCGGCTTCTACGAATACCAAATGCCCAACGGCTATGCCCAGAACAACTTTTTTGGCCACCAGCGACCCCTGCCAGAGTTTTTTTGGACGGGCAAAACCGACATGGCCTGTCTGCAGCACACCCTGGATCAAATTCGCCGTCATGGTTATGCCCACCACATCCAGCGGCTAATGGTGCTCAGCAATTTCGCCCTCATCAGTGGCATTCAGCCCCAGGCAGTAGAAGCGTGGTTTCAGGATGTGTTTATCGACAGCTACGACTGGGTGATGCAGCCCAACGTCATCGGCATGGGCCTTTTTGCCGATGGGGGCATGCTCTCCACCAAACCCTATGCCGCCTCTGCTCAGTACATCCGCAAAATGAGTGACTACTGCCGCCATTGCCGCTACAATCCCAGCGAAAAGGTTGGCAAACAAGCCTGCCCCATCAATACGTTGTATTGGGACTTCCTGTTGCGTCAGCGATCCCTCTTAGCCCCCTTGGGCAGAATGAAATGGGTATTGATCCATTTGGATCGCATGGAACCGGAGCTGAAGGCCCAGATCCAGGCGCAAGCCGCTGCTTGGTGGGATCCCTTGCAATCTGCACTCGACGAACAGAGTCCATCTCATTTGCAATCTGTCTAAGCACCAGAAGATTAAGCATCCGGTAAAATTGAGGCACCCTCCTACCCACCTGTCGCTTTGTAAGGACTGCAAGCCATGAAATGTCCCCGCTGCAGCAAACAAGAAATCCGAGTTTTGGAATCTCGTTCGGCAGAAGGTGGCCAGAGTGTGCGGCGGCGGCGAGAATGCATGTCCTGTGGCTACCGCTTCACCACCTATGAGCGCATCGAGTTCATGCCCATCATGGTCATTAAACGGGATGGATCCCGCGAAAGTTTCAACCGCAACAAGATCCTGCAAGGGGTGATGCGTGCCTGCCAAAAAACCCCCGTCACCGTCAGACAGATGGAAGAGCTGGTCAATGAGATCGAAGAAAAACTGCAATTGGAAGATGCCCAAGAGGTAACCAGCCTGCGCATCGGCGAGATGGTGCTGGAGCGCCTGCAACACCTAAGTGAGGTGGCCTACGTGCGCTTTGCCTCCGTTTATCGCCAGTTTCAGGGTATAAAAGACTTTGTCAATGAGCTGGAACAGTTGGAACCACCTCTGCGACGGGATCTGGAGCGGCTGCTGCAGGACTCCTCTGCCTCAAATTCCGAATCTCCTGGTTCTCCAGACTTGGTGGGAGAGTATTCGTGACGTGGGAACGACAGCGCAACCTGGGAGCAGCGGAGAAGTGGCGCTTGTGGGCGGGAAAAATTGCTGTGAAGAGATCGCCCATTCCAAAGGCTTAGCGGTATGCTTGGGGTAGTAATTGCGGCTTACACTAACGCTAGAGCTGCACGCCTTTAGGTTGCCGGTGTTCAGCACTATCCTTGGAGATCCCTGATATCTTGGATCCCTCTGTGTCAAGCTGTCCCAGCCCCCTGTCCTTCCGAGTCGATCCCAATCTATGCAATACGGTTTTCGGGGTTCTAGCCCCTCTGGCGCTCGCAACAGCAACAGTAACCCCAGTGGCTTTCGCTCCCCTGCCGCAATGGAGACGGGGCCAGGGGTGGTGCCGATTCAGGTGTATCAACAAGTGGCCGAAGAGTTGGAGTCTGCCCGTCAGCAGGTAAGCCTGCTTTCCTCGGAAAACCAGCACCTGCGCGCTCTGCATCAGCAGTTGTCTGGAGAGATCGCTGCCATCACCCAAGAGTTCCAGGGGCAATTGGGCCACACCTTGAAGCGCCTGCAGCAAATCAGCCTACGGCTTGCTGACGCAAATGGCCAGGCTGCCCAAGTTGCTGCAGCTTCTGAAGCCTCTTTCCAACAGAACAGCCCGACTGTCAATCCCGGCCAACCGGAAGCCCCTCCCAGCTACGATTTTTTGAATCGCCTCAAGCGCCGACAGGCCCGCAACGAGACCCCCTCCTTCTCATCCAACGGCTTTGCCCCGTCCTCCTTTGATTCCCTTCGCCACCCTTCCACCCACACCTCTGCCGAGCCCTACCCCCGCACTGGCTACCAGGTTCCTTCCCTGGACGAGTTGATGCAGGATAGGGGCGGCCCGGATCCCTATCTCGGCGAGGCAGACTCCTCAGCCTATTCCACCGGCATTTATCAGCGGGTACGGGAGCAACATCACGGATCCCAGGGCTCTGCCGTACTTTGGATGGCCGCTGCAGTCGTCTTAGTCATTGGATCGTTTGGGTTGGGATTTGTAGCCGTACAGCCGTTTTTGCGCAACAACCCACCGCCCGTGCAAGCACCCTGAGAGCTATTCACAGGATGCTCCAAAAGCCCGCTGGCGGGGTTAGGATGCCCCCAATGCGCTCCGCACCACTGACGAATGACCAGGGGTTATATCTGTGATCCAGGCTGTCGCTGCTCCTCTGACGCCTAACACATTCTTCGAGCATATGCCCGACGAGGGCCGCTTTGAGCTGTGCAATAGAGTCACGGTCAAAATGCAGCCCACAGGTTCTCACAAGCAGGTGGCGAGCTTTTTG
>NZ_JANSIB010000109.1:0-5456 GCF_047461895.1 Synechococcus sp. R55.8
AAGTTACTGGACAAGCCGAACCGAGCTCGAATCTCGTAGTAGCAAAGGGATTGCAACTTGACCGCGTTGACGATCTTCTCCGGCGTGTTCTGGTTGACCCAGTTCAATGCCTGCACAAAGACATCCATCGTCGCGTCCAATTTGGCGGCTTGCGACGGGGACACCTTGAGCTTACAGGATATGGTCAGGACTTGGCTCATAAGTTCATTGTACTTCATCAAAGCGCATTCCTCCCGACACCGACCCTACGGGTACAGTGCGGGGCTCCTGCGATTTCTAGCTGAGGGTCAATACCAGAGCCCCCAGATGATAGGGCCACTGTATGCTTTGTCGAGATGCTTTGTCGAGCTATTTTGCCGGTCAGCACCCAGGAGAGAACCAGAGCCAAGATAGCGTGGATCCCTGGAAAAACCGAATCACCGCCCGGTAAACCTGCCAGAGCATAGAAAGAAGGGATCCCGGCTGGGAGAAAGTTGCTCAGGTTACCAGCAGCACCTAACCTGCCTCCATCTGGACGGTCAAGGCAAGTGCAATTGTCGGCTAATCCGCACCATCGGCCCCAGTCCCAGTCCCGTTGGGTTCAAAGCCTGCATCTCAAACAAGGCCAGAATGTGGCGCACTTGCAGCTCTGGGCGCGTAGAATTCACCCCCATCGCCACCACCAAGCCGCAATAGCCACCCGTATCCCGGCAACGCCGCTCCCAGCGCTTGCGAGCCATGGAGTGAACGGGATCATCTTCGGGAAACTCTCCAAACAGGTGCAGATCGCGATTGCCCGTTTGCACAATTTCCAAGTCGTAGCGATCGCCATCGAAGGGATCCACCCCTGTGTTGAAACAAACGCCTTGCGGCCCACCTTCCCCACGCAAATTCTCGATGAGCTGCTTTGCTTTTGATCGAGAGGTGCGCACAATCACCACCGGCAGCCCTTCTCCATTTTTCACCAGCTTGCTTTGGGGGAGGGGATGCCATTGCCCCGTGCGCCGCAGCATTTCCACCGTTGTCCACGGCAAGACCCCCAGACCTATCTGCGCCCCTTCCGGCACCAAATCATCCCGCAGCAGGGTTTGTGCAGGTTCTTCCGCCTCCCCTTCCAGCTCCAGCAGCTCTTCGGCCACGTCCGGCAGGGTGCGCACCTGCACCGAAAGGGTTGTCCCCTTCTCTTGGGGATTGGGAATGCGGTACCGACCTTGATAGGAGCGAAAGTCATCTTCCAGCTTGCGGTGGTACTGCTTGAAGAAGCGATGCAAGGCTTCCAGGGCCACCGATAAGGCCGCCGCCTCATCCTCCTGCAAAGTCACGCGCAAGCCTTCCAGGGGGTGAATGGTGCCGAAGTTCGGCTCAATTTCCTCGGGATCCAACTCTGCCAAGTCCAGATCCGGCAGTTCGTTAAGTTCAGGATTGCCAGCTTGGAAGGTGAGATAGAGACAATCTTGCCTGAGGAAGGCTTCCTCCATCTCTTCGGGAGTATCCGGCTGGGCCGCATCCTGGCGAAACTGTTTAAGAGAGGGCAGCGAGCGATAAAAAAGCACCCCATACTCCATGCCCAACCGCCCCATCACCGAGACATAAAGGGTTTGGATGTCCCAGTGATCTAGGTCGATGGCCAAGATTTGGTGATCCTCTAGGTAATCCCAGGGAGCATCTCGCCAGAGGGTAAGGGCTTTGCCGGCCAGCAACTCAACATAGTGTTCCGGCAGAGGGGGAGGGATCCGCTCGTTGGCCTCTTCAAAGCTCTGCAGGATCTCGTCGATCAGAGGCAATTCCGGCTGGCATTCCACCTTGATGTCCAGCTCGTGCAGGATGCCGCGCAAGAAAAATTGCACCTCTCGATCCCGCACGATGATCTTCTGGGGACGAGCAGGTGGGGCAGCATGGGGCCGCTCCATAGCCATGATCAAGGTTCGCACCATCGGCTCAAAGCCAGAATCGGCGGGCACCACCTCCATGGCCCGTACCACGCCCTGAACGCCATCTACCCAAAGAATGCACTCCCCTTCCGTTTGGGATCCCATGGGTGGCGATCCTGAGAGCTTGTGGCGATCCCCTTCCCACACCGAGGGCACCTGGGGCAGCTTTTGCAATCGACGAACCGTAGCGGCTGGGAGACCGGACATAGACATCCAAGGAGAATCAGGAGAACAACCCAATCGGCTGAGTAGGTATGCCAAACTGAGCAGGGATCGGCCTTGGCCTCCTGTCAACAAGACCCAGGGATCCCGCTAATGCCAATCTAACCACCAGTGTAGAAGCTGAGTTCGGCTTCAGGGAGAGGAGACGGCAGAGCCCAGCTCTATAGCAACAAAAGCTGATGGTCAGATTCGAACTGACGACCGCTCGATTACAAGTCGAGTGCTCTACCAACTGAGCTACATCAGCAATTTCTGCTCACCGATTCTAGCATTTGTCCCCTGCGAACTGGGGCTCGCAGGGAAGGACGCCCAGCCGACTTCACGAGTCAGCTACTGCTGATCCACTGCCGGGCGAGCAATGGGAGCTAGGTAGATCACCAAAGCCCCTGCCAGAAACCCCAAGACGTTGCGCAACACCGGGATCCAATCCTGAGTGCGTGTGACCACCGGCCCGATACCGAAGGCCCCGAACAGAATGAACCACAGGGGAGAAATGAGCAAGGCCCAACGCCAGTTAAACAGCTCCTCCGCATGGCGGGGCTTGCCGGCAAACCCGAAGACAATCCCGCCCAAAATCGAGGTCACCAGCGTTAGGATCCACTGCTCCTGAGGCAGGCCGGGCACCACGCGGCAGCCTCCCTGATGAAAGCAGCGATCCAAAACATCCACGGTCTCCAGGATGGCGCGGTGGGTGCCGTGCTCCCGCACGTAGAATTGATTGCCAAAGCGAGATTGCAGCTCAATCCAAAAGGTACGTGGCAAGATCTCGCGCACAGCATCCCCTACATTAAACGCCAGCAAGTTGCCCCCCCTGGGATCCGCCACCATCAGAACGCTGCGCTCATTCAAGCCCCAGTACTCTTTCACCTGACGGCCTGGAGTTTGATCAAACTGAGTCAGCACCCGCAGCTTCCAGCCGGTGTCTTGCTCTAACTTGTTCAGATGCTGGGCCAGTTGAGCTTCCTGATTGCTGGTCAACTGATCCGCTAAGTCCAAGACCGGCACAGGCGGCTGGGGCAACTCCATCGGCACCACCGGCAGGGCAGGTTGCGCCCAGGTCAGGGATCCCCCGCCCACCGCAATCAACAGCCCAAGGCAAAAGCCCACTCCAACGCGGAGTATCCGCTGCCACTCGATGCTCATGCTGATCCCTCTCCTAGCTTTGACGCTGAGATACTGAGAAATGATGTTAAGAAATGTTTCAATTTCTTATAGATCTATCATGCACCGGAACAAGACGTTTGGCCAGAGGGATCCCGAGGAAGCAGCGGTGGCGAGGGCGATGTTTATATCAAGCTGGGGCTGAAGGTGCCGGCAGGGTCAAATTGCTGCTTCAGCTTGCGCATTAGGCTGGCAGCCGGGCCAAAGTCATGGGCAAGAGCCCTCTTCAGAGCCGGCGGAGCCTCCAGAAGCAGGAGAAATCCGCCTGCGGACTTGAGGTAGCGTTGCAGTTGCATTAGGGATCCCACTTCTGGCTGAACCAGCCAAGCCCGCCCTAGCCCACAGCCTCGGTGCAGTTGCACCTGAGCCCCAGGAAACAGGGTTTGAAACTGCTCCAATGTTGCCAGGCTCTGATTGGGCAGGCACCCGAACTTGGCCAGCACCGCCCCTGAGCCGGGTTGAGGCAGGGGCAGAGAGTCGGGATTCACTTCCTGCAAAGTCAGCCCTGCAGGGGCCAGCCGCCGCGTTTGGGCCATCTGTTGGGCGATTGCTCGCTCCGAGCCGTGAAAGCTGAGCCAAACTTGGGATCCCTCTGCCCTCAGCCAGAGATCCACCCCCACAGGGTTAACGGGGCCGGTCAGCACCTGCCGACACAAAACCTCCAGCTCCGGCAGGGATCCTGTAGCCAGCAAAGCAGACTGAGCTGCCGGCAAGGGGTAAAGCCGCAGGCTCACCTGGGTCAAAATTCCCAAGCTGCCCAAGGATCCGGTGAACAGCTTCATCAGGTCATAGCCAGCAACATTCTTGACAACCCGCCCGCCCGCTTTGGCCACCTCCCCATCCGCCCGCACCCAGGCTATGCCCAGCAGCAAGTCGCGGATCCCGCCGTAACGCCAGCGCAGAGAACCCGTATCGGCAGTGGCGATAATGCCCCCCAGGGTAGCCCGCTCCGGATAGAGGGGATCCACCGGCCACCATTGCCCCCGCTCGGCCAAGATGTGTTGCAGTTCCGCCAAAGTCATGCCAGCTTCCACCGTGACGGTGAGATCAGCAGCCGCATGGTCGATGAGCCGGCGTAAGCCGCGCGTGCTGAGAACCAAATCCACCGGCTCCACAGAGTGGGCCCAGCCCCACTTGCTCCCCTGCCCCAGCGGCAGCACTTTCCGCCCTTGGCACTCCTTTAAGATTCCGGCCAATTCCGAGACCGTTGATGGAGTCTGGATCGGCAAGGGATCCCCTGGATCAGATAGCAAGGTCGCCAGTGAATGGGGAGAAGACATTGGGGAAAGCGAAGCAGAGATTAAACAGAAGCAGAGATTAAAGAGAGAAAACCTGTCCAAACCAGCCCAATTGCGGGGTTATCCCACCCTACCTCAGTCTACAGCCAGCAAAAATCTCAGCTTGGAGAGATGACCCTCAACCAGAGCCAGCCTTCAATGTGGTACCGCCCTTACACAGGTCTGCCGAAAATCTCGGAACCAAAGCTCCGCCTCGTCACTGCTCACCCTGAAAGATCCTAAAGATCCTGAAGAGATCCATAAGCCTGCAGGGTTTCTCTCTCCCGCAGACTACTATCTGATACTAGTGGAGAAGCCGTGCGCAGCGAAGCAGACTCTACAATCGGAAAACTTTGTAAACTCCGTAAACAATGCAAACAAAAATAAAAAACGGCAACAGTAAAAAACGACGGATTAAGTTGAGCAAGGTAGTTTGCAGACGCTGTGAGCAGATTATCTGCTAGGATGGACGCTCTTTGTATTGGGGAAAAGCAGTCGTGAGTGCGCTGAGCAACATCATCTTGGTGGCTATGGGGATCCTCCTGACCCTTGCCAGCCTTTGGTACGGGCAAAACCACCATCTGCTTCCCGAATCTGCTGCCGAATCAGCCCCCTTGTTCGACAGCCTCTTCAACAGCACCATAACCATTGCCACAGGGATCTTTTTGGTGGTACAGGGTGTACTTCTCTACTGTATTGTCCGCTACCGCAAGCGGCGAGGCGACAAAGGCGACGGGGATCCCAGCCACGGCAATGTGCTGCTGGAGATCGTGTGGACGGCGGTGCCGGCGGTGATCATTCTTTGGTTGGGCTTGGCCAGCCTAGATGTCTATCAAGCTGTTTACGGGGGTGCTCACGTCGGCGGCCATATCCACGCGGCCATGGC
>NZ_JANSIB010000109.1:5556-9699 GCF_047461895.1 Synechococcus sp. R55.8
CTTCCCACGAAGCTGAGGCGGGGGATCCCGGCTACGCTTATACCCCTGTAGTGCTACCCGGGAAGGAGATGGGCCAGCCGGATCTGGTCGTTCAAGTTCAGGGCATGCAATATGCTTGGATGTTCACCTACCCGGATTCCGGCCTGGTGGCCAGCGAGCTGCACCTTCCTCTGAACAAGCGGGTGCGCTTGGATATGACGGCTCTGGATGTGAACCATGCCTTCTGGGTACCGCAATTTCGCCTGAAGCAGGATGTGATCCCGGGCCGAGAAACCCACCTGGAGTTTGTGCCCACTCAACTGGGGCAGTACCCCATCATCTGCGCAGAGCTGTGCGGCCCCTATCATGGGGTGATGGCAGGGCAATTGTTTGTGGATACGCCGGAAGACTTCGAGCGCTGGCAGCAGGAGCAAGTTTTGGCCGCCCGTGGCGAGGGCAGCACCTTGGCCCTCGTTTCAGATTTCTCGCCAGTCCATCCCTCTCCTCGGCCAGGCTCCCCTGAGGCCGAGTCTGCCTTTGCCCATGTCCACCACCAGCGTTTGGGCGTCTCCCCCTCAGATTTGAAGTCTCTCCAGTCCCATTCTGGATCCCTTCCTTCCGCAGGCTAGCCGGGATCCCTGACGCCCCTTTGGCCTGCGCTTTTGAGAACACCATTCCGCCGACGCGACACGGGAGCTTTTTGGCAATGACCCAGCTACAAGACAATCCGAGACCTGTTACTGCACCGAAGGTTGAACTTGAACTTCCTGCTGAGCCTTGGTGGCGCTTCTTTACCTTCTCCACCGATCACAAGGTCATCGGGATCCAGTACTTGGTGACCACCTTTTTCTTCTACTTGGTGGGAGGGGCGCTGGCGACGGCAGTACGGGCAGAGCTGGCTACTCCAGAGGCCGACTTTCTCGGCTTTGAGCGGTACAACGGTGCCTTTACCCTGCACGCCACGATCATGATCTTTTTGTGGATCGTGCCTGCTTTGGTGGGGGGCTTTGGCAACTACCTGGTACCGCTGATGATCGGGGCGCGGGATATGGCCTTCCCCAAGCTGAATGCAGTGGCCTTTTGGCTGGTTCCGCCCACAGGGATCCTGCTTTTGGCCAGCCTGTTCATAGAGGCTCCGGCTGCCGGCTGGACTTCCTACCCCCCCCTCAGCTTGATCAGCGGCAAGGTGGGGGAAGAACTCTGGATCCTGAGCATTTTGCTGGCAGGAACCTCCTCCATCCTGGCAGCCGTGAACTTCATCACCACCATTCTGAAGATGCGCATGCCCGGCATGAAGATGGAAGACATGCCGCTGTTTTGCTGGGCCATGCTGGCAGCCTCTGTTCTCACCCTCATTGCGACACCGGTTCTGGCCGGTGCATTGATTTTGCTTAGCTTTGACCTCTTGGCAGGCACGGCCTTTTTTAACCCCAGCGGCGGCGGGGATCCGGTGGTCTACCAGCACATGTTCTGGTTCTACTCCCACCCGGCGGTTTACATCATGATCTTGCCGGTCTTTGGCATGATCTCCGAGATTTTGCCGGTGCATGCCCGCAAGCCCATCTTTGCCTACAAGGCCATCGCCTACTCCAGCTTGGCCATCTGCTTTTTGGGGTTGATCGTCTGGGCTCACCACATGTTCACCAGTGGCACCCCTGACTGGATGCGGGTGTTCTTCATGATCGCCACCATGGCCATTGCCGTTCCCACTGGGATCAAGGTGTTTAGCTGGCTGGCCACTTTGTGGGGCGGCAAGATCCACTTCCGCTCGGCCATGCTGTTTGGCATGGGTTTTGTCTCGATGTTTGTGATCGGCGGCTTGGGCGGGATTATCCTCGCCTCGGTGCCTCTGGATATCCACGTTCACGACACCTACTTTGTGGTGGCCCACCTACACTACGTGTTGTTTGGGGGCAGCGTGTTCGGGATCTATGCCGGTATCTACCACTGGTTCCCCAAGATGACGGGGCGGCTGCTGAACGAGTTTTGGGGGCGGGTGCACTTTGTGTTGACCTTTGTCGGCCTTAACATGTGCTTCTTGCCGATGCACAAGCTGGGCCTGATGGGGATGCCCCGCCGGGTGGCCCAGTACGATCCCCAATTTGCCGATCTGAACTGGATCAGCTCGGTGGGCGCCTTTATGCTCGCCCTTTCCACTCTGCCCTTTTTGGTCAACGTCATCTACTCTTGGGTGGCCGGGCCAAAAGCTGGGGATAATCCTTGGCAGGCCCTGACACTGGAGTGGACAACTTCTTCTCCCCCGCCCCATCACAACTTTTATGGGGATCCCATTTTGCTGACCGGCCCCTATGACTACGGTTTGCACAGCAAGGAGACGCTGGACTACTTTGCTGCTCAGTTGCAAACCTTGCGGGAGCTGGCGCTGGCAGAAGCGGAGCCTACTTCTTCTTAGCAGGCCGGATGCCCGGTGGGTAGTTAATCCGCTGCTCACCGGGTACTCCCGTCTTAGTCTTGGGATCTGGGTCAGGCTAACCCCAGCGCTTGGACGATCCCAAGAAGTCTCAGGAATGCGAGAGATGATTTGATTTGGACAGGAATATGCAAGGATCCCTCGCCTCTGAAACGCTGATGGTTGGCCACCCACAGGCCCACGCTGAGCACCCGGATCATCGCGTCTTCGGCATCTTGATGTTTTTGGTGGCAGAAGGCTGCCTATTTTTGGGGCTTTTCATGGCCTACCTGGCCTACAGCCTCACCGCTCCTGTCTGGCCCCCGGAGGGAACCCCAGAGCGGGAATTGCTCTTGCCTGGGATCAACACGGTGATTTTGCTCTCCAGCAGCTTCGTCATTCACAAAGCTGGGTCGGCCATCAAGGCCGATGATGTCAGGGGTCTGCGGCTGTGGTTTGCCCTCACAGCGCTGATGGGGGCGGTTTTCCTGGCAGGGCAACTCTATGAGTACAGCAACCTGGAGTTTGGCCTCACCACCAATTTGTTTGCCAGCACCTTCTATGTTTTAACGGGGTTTCATGGTCTCCACGTGATGGCAGGGTTGCTGTTTATTCTGGCAGTGCTCTGGCGCTCCTTTAAACCCGGCCACTACAGCGCCCAACATCATTTTGGCGTCGAAGCTGCTGAGATCTACTGGCACTTTGTGGATGGGGTTTGGATCGTGTTGTTTATCTTGCTCTATTTGCTCTGAGGTTGTCTCGAAGCCATTTTGGCAGCAACCCGTAGAGCCATTTCAGCTCTGCCCCATGGTTACCTCAAGTGGCAGTGGAGCGGCTCGCTGGGCCAACGGTTCCCCTCTCCCCAAGAAGAGCGGCGGCTGAGGTCTGAGAGCGGCTGCGGGAAGATGAGCCTTTCTGGAGAAAGGCCACAATCTGGATCAGCGCCTCTTGAAACACCTCTCGCTCTGGCTGACCTTGCTTGAGCTGGTATTCCAGTTGCAAAAGTTGCTGCATCACCCTCAGCAGAGCTGAGCTTTCCAGGGATCCCACCTCTTTTTGCAGAAAGTAAACCCGATTGGGATTCCCGATTTCTGCTTTCTGGGCGATGACCTTGGGATCCCGTTCTCCCTGATCCAGCAGCAGCCGCACCCATAGCCAGGTGCGAAATTGGCCTACCAACACCGCCAGAATCCTCAGGGCCGGCTCGTTGTGATCCAGCAGATGGGTCAAGATGCGTAGGGCTTGTTCCAGATTCCCTTTGCGCAGGGATCCCGCCAATTGAAAGCTGTTGTAGGCGCTGGCGGGAACTAACGCCTCGACTTGTTCAGGAGAAATGGGATCCTGTTGACCTGCCGTAAACAGGGCCAGCTTTTCCAATTCCATCGCCAAGCGACGGGAGTCATTGCCCACCGCCTCGGCCAATTTCTGGGCGGCTGCCGGGCTGAGGGCCAGATTCCGTTGTTGGGCTTCCCGCTGCACCTGCTGGAGAATGCCCTCTTCATCCCAAGGGGCCAGTTGCGAAAACTCGCGGACAATGGCCGTTTTTTTGAGGATTTTGGTGGATTTCAGGCGCCCATCCGGTTTGCTGCTGGTGGTCAAGAGCAGATGGGTGGTAGGGGGTAACTGGGCCAAGGTTCGCTCCACTTCTTCCCACAGATCTTCCGGGCAATGTTGGGTGAGTGTTGTCTCTTCCAGCCAAACCAAGCGGGCGGTGGATCCCAGCGGCGGGGTCATGGCTTGGTTGAGCCCGGCAA
>NZ_JANSIB010000110.1:0-9426 GCF_047461895.1 Synechococcus sp. R55.8
CGCTGCATAGTTGAACAGTGATGTTCAGCAGTGTTCAGCGTAAATGTATCAGCACAGCCAATGGATGGAGCAAATAGAGCGGGTGCAGGGATCCCTGGCGGCCTTGGCAGCGGATCCCACCCCGGAAGCCCTGGAACAAGCCCGTCAGCAACTGGGCAACTTGAAAACCAATCTTGCCACTTGGATGCGGCTGGAATCTCTGCGCAACCCCTATCGAGTTCAAGTTTGGGGCAACCGTCTCGCGGCTTTGGAGATGATGCTGCGCTACGGAGAGCAAACCCTGATGAGGGCATGAAGCTCCCCTCTTGCGGGATGGGGATCCCATCTATCCCCAGAACTTCCCCAGAACCGAAAAAACTGTTATGGGGTATCTTTCGGCATTTCCTCTGCGGGGTCAGGCCCTGCATCCGGCTCCCTGGGGAGAGCAGAGTCCTCAGGGCTGGGCAAGGACTCTGTCCTGCTGGCGCGAACGGCTTCCGGGGAGGTTTCTGGCTCCTCGTCATCGCTACGCGACGCTTCTGGGAACCCGTCAGCAGTGTGTGGCGCTGAAGCGGGCTGAGCAGCAACAGGTTCAGGAGCAGAAGGAGGAGGTGCAGCTGGGATCCCGGCTTCTTCTGCAGGAACAACCGCAGGTGGCTGAGCAGCTTCTTTTTCCTTTTGCTGTTCGTAGCGGCGACGTTTGTTGCCCTCATCCACCAGCACGTACACCAGGCTGAGGAGAGAGAGCCCTGCTGTTCCAACCAAAACCCAGAGTAAGTTGTTGTCTATGGTCATGGGGTGAGCCCCGTCAAACGCTGCTAGCGATGGAGGGATATTGCTCCTTAAAGCTTGATCTTACCGTTGAAGCCGCTCTGCCAAATCCTTCTGCCAAATCTTAAAGATTGGAAAGGTTGGGTTCACAGTTTTGTTGTTTTGTGTGTCATGCGCTATCTCAAGTTTTACAAACCCTATGGCGTGCTCACCCAATTCACCGACCAAGCGGGACGGCCTACCCTCAAGTCTTTTATTCCGGTGCCCAAAGTTTATCCGGTAGGGCGGTTGGATCGCGACAGCGAAGGGCTGCTCCTGCTGACCGATGATGGTCGCCTCAATGCCCGCTTGATCGACCCCAAGTTCGGCCATGAGCGCACCTACTGGGTTCAGGTGGAAGGGATCCCCACCCCCCAAGCCCTGCAACAGCTGCAACAGGGGCTGATCATCCAAGGGCGAAAAACGCGCCCGGCCCAGGTTAAGGTCTTGGCTGAGGAACCCACCCTGCCGCCACGGGATCCCCCCATCCGCTTTCGCCGCTCCATCCCCACCACCTGGCTGGAACTGACGCTGCGGGAGGGTCGCAATCGCCAGGTGCGCCGCATGACTGCCGCCGTTGGGATCCCAACTTTGCGGTTGGTTCGGGTTGGACTGGGGCCTCTTTCTCTGGTGGGGCTTGCTCCCGGCCAGTGGCAAGATCTCAGTGAGGTAGAACTGGCCCAACTGCGGCAATATTGTTTTTCTCAAACCATTAGAGTCATTTCAAGTTAGATTAAGACGCTTCCTATTCGCTCGGCAGTGAGGAGCTGGGAAGCAAGACAACGGAACAGTTTTATTCCCTCTTAAATGACTATAAACTAGGACACTGCATCCACACCTAAGACGTTGAACGCACAGGGCCGGAAGGCTTTTCTCCGTAGCTTAGGCGTTTCACCCTAACCTGAAATGACCATAACTTAACTCACATTGATCATTACTGAGCATTTGATCACTACATTGTTAATGATTGCCCTATGATTGCCCTTGTTCCCAATTGTTCTTGAGCCCACTCAGTCGGGCATGAGGGCGTGGGCGCGCTTGCCACCATTGGGGTAGAGAAGGGCCCGCTTGGGGCCGTGGATGGGATCTTCGACAATGATCGTCTGGTCGCGGCTGGCCCCCAGAGAAACAATGGCAATCGGCACCTGCATCAACTGCGCCAAAAACTTCAGGTAATCGTGGGCTTCGGGGGGCAAGTCTTGGATGGAGCGGCAATCTTTGGTGGAACATTTCCAGCCCGGCAGGGTTTCGTAGATGGGTTTGCACTGGGCGAAAACCCGGGCATCGCTGGGAAAGTGACGAATTTCCCGCCCCTGGTACTCGTAGGCCACGCACACCTTGATCTCATCCAAGCCATCCAGCACATCCAGCTTGGTGATGGCCAGGCAGTCTAGGCCATTGATTCGCACCGCGTAGCGCCCAATTACCCCGTCAAACCAGCCGCAGCGCCGTTGTCGCCCTGTGGTGGTGCCAAATTCAGCACCGGTTGCCCCCAGGTACGCCCCGATCTCGTCTTTGAGCTCGGTGGGGAAAGGGCCTTCGCCAACGCGGGTGGTGTAGGCTTTGGCCACCCCGATCACCCGGTCAATGCTGGTGGGGCCGATCCCAGCGCCAATACAAGCGCCACCGGCAATGGGATGGGAGGAGGTGACGTAGGGGTAGGTGCCGTAGTCGAGATCCAACAGGGTGCCTTGAGCCCCTTCAAACAGGATGTTCTCCCGATCTTCGATGGCTTGGGTGAGAAGCAGAGCAGCGTCGGTAACATAGGGGCGCAGCCGCTCGGCATAGGCCAGGTATTGCTCGATAATTGGCTCGGGATCCAAGGGCGGCAAGTTATAGATCTTTTCCAGCAAGACATTTTTGTAGGGAATGGCCCAACTGAGGCGCTCCCGCAGCTGGTCAGGGTACATCAAGTCCACGACGCGAATGCCCATGCGCTCGGCCTTGTCGGCATAGGTGGGGCCAATGCCCCGGCCGGTGGTGCCCAGCCGGTAAATGCCACGCCGCTCCTCTTCTGCGATGTCAATGACCCGGTGGTAGGGCAGGGTGACGTGGGCCGTTTCGGCAATGAACAGGTTGTCGGTGGAAATGCCCAATTGATGCAGTTGGTCGATCTCGGCCAGCAGAACCTCGGGATCGATCACCGTGCCGCTGGCGATGATGCAGCGTTTGTCGGGGTAGAGAATGCCAGAGGGGATCAAGTGTAGCTTGAAGGTTTGGCCCCCCACCACCAGGGTATGCCCTGCATTCACCCCACCTTGATAGCGGACGACCACATGGGCCTTTTCACTGAGGAGGTCGGTGATCTTCCCTTTTCCTTCATCGCCCCACTGGGCACCGACAACCACGACGTTTGCCAAGAGCTTCTCCTACAGTCCGTAGATGGCACAAAAAATCCCCTTTGCGGGAGTTGCTGCACTAATCTACCGCATCGCTCCGGGCGATGTTGAGAGATCAGGACAAAAAGATTAACAATCGATTAACTTTTCTCCGGCAGGGGACAACGTGGAGATGGGCGGGATCCCCGAACCCTCTGGCAAGCCAACAGAGATTCCCCAGTTGCCCTCGCCTTCAGCTCCCCGGCTTGAACAGGCCAATGGCCGTGACCTGGTTGGATCCCACCTCAAAGGCAAAGGCCAGGCCCAGGGCATCGTAGTTGACGTAGTAGCGGTCGTCGCGCAGATATTCTCGGCTTCCCTTGGGATAGGGTACCACCTCGTTGTAGCCGTTCTCGCCGGGCCCGCCGTAAACGGCGATCACTTCCGAATAGGTGGAGCCGATGCGGATCCCTTCGCCGGTCATGGCTTCCGGGTGGGTGGTGTAGATGCGGTTGGCGAAAAAGCTATCCACAATGCCCGGATGACGGTAGGTGAAGAGGATGTAGTCTTGTAGGTAAAAGATCTTCAAGTCGCTGTTGGGCTGAAACACATTGGCTCCAGAGGCCGCTGGGATCTGATCGACATTGCCCAGCAGGTGGGTATCCACGTTGCGGGTATCCATACCCAGCTCAAAGCGACCGACTCGACCCTCTTGCACCAGCACTGTAGGCCGTGGGGGCAGGGCAGGTCGCCGGGGGGGCAAGGCCAGCGCTTGCAGGCCGGCATTCAGCCAAGCATTGTCATCTCCTTCCACGGTCTGCAAGGGCACCAGACCCCGCTCCAAAGAGCGACCATCCCCTGTCTTCCAGGTGGCCACGGCCAGTTCCACCGCCGCGCCGGAGGGAAGGGCAAAGAAGCGGGTTTGTCGCTCGCTGCCTTGGGTGGGCTGTCCCAAGATAAGGGTGCTACCGCTGGATCCCAACTGGGCAGCCAAGAGGGTGGCCCCCTGGCGGGTGTTACCATCCACGAGAACGGCCAACGGGATCCCGGCGGCAATGGGCAGATTTTCGCTGTTCCAGAGGGTGGGCTGCCCGAATCGGTCTTCGGTAATCAGCAGCGGCTGGACGGAGCGGGGCAGAAATAGGCGCGCCACATCGGCCACCACTTGGGGGTCGTAGCCCACCGAGCCGCGCAGGTCGAGGACAATGCCCTGGCTGTAGTCTTGGGTGTAGAGGGTTTGGCGGATTTGCTGAGCTGTGGCCGGGGTGAGATCCGGCACTGCCAAATAAACCTGGCGCGGGCCGATCCCGCGGGCTTGTACGGGAGGACGGGGACGGTTGAGCAAGTCCTTGAAAGCTTGCGGATCCCAGAAGCGATCGGCGGGATCCCCATACTCCCGCAGGATCTCTTGAATGAACTCGTACTCCACCTCAATAGAGGGGCGGGGATCCCCGTAGCTTCGGGCCAACAGGCGGGTGTAGAGGTCGTTGTAACTAACCGCAGCAGCTTGGTTGCCTGCACCCAAGGACTCGTTGATGAACAATCCCACCAGATGGCGGAGATCCAGCCCGACCGGCTCACGGGGAGGGGAAGGGGCTGCCGGGATCCCTGGATCGGGAAACGAACCTTGGGGATCCGAGGGCATGATGGGCACAGGAGGCAAGGCCGATTGGCCCACAGCGCTGCCGGGCGAGATCCCGGCGATCAGGGTGAGGATCCCCCAAGCCCCAAGTACGCGCGCAAATCCCTTCATGGCAGCCTGCCCTCTTGCAGATGTTGCGAATAGGATAAACCCTAAACGCTCCCCTTTGCCACTGCCAGCAGTGGTAGATATCTATTTTTTGCGACTTGGAACACTAGGGGCTGCGCCCCCTTGCTTTTGAAGGAAATGCCCTCAGCCAGAAAATCCCCAGCGCATTCACTTGCCTTTTTTGTCCTTTTTGTTCGGCTTGGGCTTTTCTGCTGCCGGGATCTCTGTAGCGGTCTCTGCCGCTTTCTCCTCAACTGGGAGCGTTGCCTCTGCCGCAGAGGCTGAGACGGTTTCAGCAGGGGATGCTTCTACAGCCTTTTCTGTAGCTGGCTCGGCTTCCGCAGCTGCAGCTTCTCCATCCGTTTCCGCCCCCGTAGCCGTCTCTGATGAGGATTCAACGGCCTCAGGGATCCCAGATACCTCTGCTTCTGGCCCATCGGCCTCAAACTCGGCCTCTGGCACTTCAACCTTCTCCTCCGAGACTGCCAAAGAAGTGGGCGCCTGGGTTGGATTCCCCTCGCTATCGACCCAGTTGACCGTAGTTTGCGACTTCAGCCAGGCCATCACCTTGTCGGTCAGCAAGCCTTCATAGACGGCTTGGCGTACTCGTTCCCGATCCAGCTTTTGGCCTTGCTGGGCATAGGCCGCCATCACCTCTTCCACCTCCACGTCCAACTCCGTGGAACCTACGGCAATTTGCTCTTGCCGAACGATGGCGCTCAGGGCCAAGGTGCGCCGCAGCCGGTCGATGGCTTCGGGTCGGTGGCGCTCTTTCAACTGGTTAAGGGTTTCGGGAGGCAACTCGGACAAGAACTTACGGAGCTCCCCCGGCTTGATGCCTTCCTGCCGCAGGGCCTGGAGACTCTGGGCCAGCAGTTGTGTCGTTTCTTGTTCGATGAGGGTTTCCGGCAAATCCACCTCAGTAGTCTCCAAGATGGCGTTGAGGATGGCGGTTTCCAGGTTCTCCTCAGATTGTGTCAGGGCATCCTGTTCGAGGCGCTTTTGCAAGTGCTCCCGCAGTTCGGCCACCGTTTGAAAGCTGCTGATCTCTTGCACAAAGGCATCATCCAATTCGGGCAGCTCTTTGGCCTTGATCTCCCTCAGGCAGACAGTGAAGGTAACCGTTTTCCCGGCCAACTCTTTTCTGAAGTAGTCGTCGGGGAAGGTGGCTGCGATCTCCTTGGTTTCGTCGAGCTGCATGCCCACGATGCCCGCCACAAAACCGGGGATGAAGTTGTCTTCCTTGAGTTCCAGCTGGAAGTCCTGGGTGGTCATCTCGTCGAGGGGATTGCCTTCTGCATCGCGGGCCTCAAAATCGATCACCACCACATCCCCCAACTGAGCAGGCCGATCTTCTACCGGCAAGAGGGTGGCCCGCTGATCCCGCCATCGGTCGATGAGCTGGTCAATTTGCTCAGGCTTGACGTCAACACGGGTTGCCGTAACGGTCAGCCCTTTGTATTGGCCAACGCGGGCTTCGGGGTACACCTCAACATATCCCGAGAAGCTGAAGTCTGCTTCGGGGTTGAACTGAGCCAAGAGCTGCCCCACCTCATCATCCAGCTCGAACCGGCTAATGGGAGTGAGCCGAGCTTCCTTGAAAGCCTGTTGAATGGCCTCGCTGATCAGGTCATCGACAGCACTGGCCAGGATGCGCTCGCGGCCCACCTGCCGCACAACGAGGTTGCGGGGGGCCTTGCCCTTGCGGAATCCCGGAATCTGGATATTCTGCTCCAGTTGACGCAAGGTTTTTTCGTAGGAGCGCTTCACCCGGTCGGCTTCTACCACGATTTTGAGACCGACCCGGCTGCCAGGGCGTTTTTCTTGGATAACCTGCATAGGAAGTATGAGCTAGGGAGAGGGGCAAGTAGAAGTTCAATTCTACCTCAACGGCCTGTGGGTCAACCTGGGGATTTTAGGCAGGGGATCCCTCGGTGGCCACTTCTTTCACATCCTGGATGTCCTCTTGGGGTTCGGCACGCTTGCTGGGGGGCAGTTGCTTCACTTTGGCTTCCAGCTCCACCACCATTTCCTTGAGTTCGGTGATGGTGACCTCCTTCTCCTGCAGTTGCCGATTTTTTTCCCGGGCTTCGATGCTGAACTGTACGCGCATCCAGAGGCTATACAGCCAGGCGAGGGCGGCCCCAATCCCAGCAGCAGCCAGAAGTTCCATCACCAGAGGGCTTTCGATGCTGACGCCAGGGGCAAAGGTAATCGTGACTGGGGTGGCGTTTTGCATGGCGAAGAGAGCGATTCCTAGGAGAGCCGAGAACAGGATCAGGTAGTTGAACAGTCGCATAATTTTCTCCTCTTGTCTCCTCTTGAGAGGGATCCACTACGGCTTGCCAGCACCAGGATACTCATAAACGGGGATCGGTTTCTTAGAAAAACCAGCCATAGCTGTGTAAGCCTTTGCCCAGAAAGTTGACCCCCAGGTAACATACCCAAACCACTCCAAAACCCAAGCTGGCCAAGAGGGCGGGGCGTCTGCCTTGCCAGCCTTTGGTGATGCGGGCGTGCAAATAGGCGGCAAAGACCAACCAGGTAATTAAAGCCCAGGTTTCTTTCGGATCCCAGCTCCAGTAGGTACCCCAGGCTTCGTTGGCCCAAACGGCGCCGGCAATAATGCCGATGGTGAGCAGGGGGAACCCCAGCCCGATCAGCCGGTAGCTGGTGTTGTCCAAGATTTCTGCCAGGCTCAGCCGTTGCCAGGGGATCCCTTCGGGGGCCGGTTGGGGGGGGAGTTCAGCGGACGAGGGGGCAGGACGGGGGGAGCGGAGGCCGGCGTAGGCCAGTTCTGAAGCCGGGGAAGGCAGGGTGGCTTCCGCCCATTCGGGATGGGTTTGGGGTTGGGGAGGGCGAAATTGCAGGCCGAGGGAGTTGCCCTTGAGATGCACTTCCTGACCGCGAGTGACGATGAGAAAGCTGATGGAGAGAAGGGATCCCACCAGCAGCGCCGCGTAGGCCAGCAACATCACAGTCACGTGCATCATCAGCCAGTTGGATTGCAAAGCCGGCACGAGGGGCTGGGCTACCTGCATATCTTCCGGCAGCACCAAGGCAGCAAAGGCTACGATCCCGGTTACAACTGGGGCAGTCATGACCCCCACCCAGCGGCTGCGGCTCCAGTGGAGGGCCAGCAGGTGCAAAGCGGTGATCCCCCAGGCCAGGAAAAACAAAGACTCGTACAGATTACTCAAGGGGAAGTAGCCTGCATCGATCCAGCGGGCCGTCAACAGGGCGGCCATCGTCAAGTTTGCCCCGATCATCCCCGCTAGGCCCAATTCGGCCAAAAGCTGCACCTGGGGAAAAGCTGCCCCACCCCAGTAGAACAGCATGGCCCCCAGAGAAATGGCAAACGCCACGTTGTTGAGCAGAGCTTGCCACTGGGCCAGATCCATGCCCGCAAGAGCTGTTATCGCCAACAGAGCCATACACGACCTCAAAAGTGTCTCCGACCCGGCTTGAGCCAGGCCAGTTGATCCCATTCTAGGGCGGGGGAAGGGATCCTCCCCAAAGGACACATGCTGGTAATGTGGGGATGGCTTATCTGCAGCTCGGCAGGGTACCGAGAGTGTCGGGATGTGAGGCTCATGCAAGAACACGCGGGAAATGCCAGGTTGAGAAGGTGGGGGTTGTTGAGATGGTGGATCTGTCTGTTGGCCGCCCTCGTTTTGGCCTCTTGTGGGGGATCCCCGCCTAAACCCCCGCAGGAACAGCTTCCCCAGCTAGAGCGCGTGCCGGTTCCCCCGGAGATTGCCAAGCTGGATGCCCATTTGCAGTATTGTCGCCCGCAAGTTCAGATCCTCAGCCCCAAGCCAGGTGAGGTGTTGCCAGAGCGGCAGGTAACCGTTCGCTTCGCGGTGCAAGGGTACCCACTTTTCAAAGATCCGCAATTGGGTCTTGGCCCTCATCTGCACGTGGTGCTGGACAACCGGCCCTACATCGCCCATTACGATGCCGATGCTCCCCTCGTTTTCAAGGATTTGGAGCCGGGATCCCATACTCTGCGGGTGTTTGCCGGCAAACCCTGGCACGAGAGCTTCAAAAACTCTGAAGCCTATGCCCAGGTCAGCTTTCACGTGTTAGCTCCCACCCCCGAGTACGTGCCACAGCCGCAACTGCCCCTGCTCACCTACAACCGCCCCACAGGCAGCTACGGGGCCGAGCCAATCTTGGTGGATTTCTGGCTGGCCAATGCCCCAGTGCGGGAGAGCCTGTTGAGTGACTTGCCACGGGACTGGCGGATCCGCTACACCCTCAACGGCCAATCCGGCCTGCTGGATCGCTGGGAGTCTTTTTATCTGAAGGGCTTCAGGCCCGGTCGCAATGTGATGGTGCTGGAACTGGTGGACAGCAAAGGGGATCCCATCCGCAATGTGTTCAACAGCGCCGCCCGCGAGATCACCTACACCCCTGGCGGCCAAGATACCCTCTCCAAGCTGGTTCGGGGGGAGCTAAAAGCCGAAGAGGCCCTGGCCATCGTCCAGCCCCAGCCCACCCCTACCCCAACTCCTACTCTCCTACTCCGACGCCAACACCAACTCCGACACCCACGCCCACTCCGAC
>NZ_JANSIB010000111.1:0-9256 GCF_047461895.1 Synechococcus sp. R55.8
TTATACATTATTTTCAGTATAGTTGAGCTTATTATTGACTAGAGTCATGCTCTCGCTGGCCGAGAAAAAACCCTTGATAGGATGGGGAGTAGAACGTACCCTTGAGCCTTCTCGTCATGATCACCCTGACCGATAGCGCCATCCAAGAGTTGAAGCGCCTGCGCAGCAAGTACGAAAAAGAGGGATCCCAGCCCATCCTGCGTCTGGGGGTCAAGCCGAGCGGCTGCTCTGGCCTCTCTTATGTGATGAACTTCGAGTCTCAGGCCAACCCTGACGATCATACCTTCGACTTTGGGGATATCCAGGTGGCAGTGGATCCCTTGAGCATGACCTTGATCAGCGGCACCACCGTCGATTTTTCCGAGGATCTGCTGGGGGGCGGTTTCCGCTTCAGGAACCCCAATGCAATAGCTAGCTGTGGGTGTGGCACCTCCTTTGCCACTGCTGAGACTGCTGCTGTCGTTGGTCACTAAAGTCTCAATCGCTGCCTCCCACCCGCCTTTGGGCGTCAACGGTTGGAGGGCTCTAGGCTGGGCAGCCAAAGGACAAACCAAGTCCATCCCTTCTGGCTGGTGACCCGGATTTGGCCCTGCAGATACTCCACCCACTGCTTCACCAAGGCCAGTCCAAGGCCGCTGCCCGGCTGCGCCCAGGGATCCTCAGAAGGCACACGGTAAAAGCGTTCGAAAAGGTGGGGCAGGTGTTCAGGCTCGATTTGGGCGGTATTGCCGACTCTTAACTCAACCCCACCGGGAAAGGCTTGCACCTCCAAGCGGAGGGTTCCGCCCGGCTGGGTAAACTTGCAGGCATTTTCCAGCAGTTCCTTCAGGATCAGGGTTAGCCGCTGCGGGTAGCTGTAGAGCACTGCCGGGAATGAGGTCAGCTCTGCCATCTCCAGCTTCAGTTGCCGGGCTTGAGCCCGTTCTCGCACCCCGTCGAGCAGGCTTGTGCAAAGGCTGTGGAGATCGATGGTGGCAGCCGCAGAGCCCAACTCCTTGGCTTCCAGGCCCTGCAGATCCAGCAACTTGTTGATCAGCTCAATTTCAGCCTGACACTCTTCCAAAGCGATGCGGTGGTATTGGCGCTGCTTCTCGTCTAGAGGGGAGCGGCCCAATAGCTCCAGGGCCAGCTTGATCTTGGTGAGGGGGGTGCGCAGCTCGTGGGAAACGCTGGCCAGAAAGCTATCCTTAAGGCGGTTGAGCTGCTGCAAGTCCTGTACCTGGCAGGCCAGCTGGGCGGTACGTTCCTGCACTTTGGCTTCTAGGGCTTGGTTAAGTTCCCGCAGGTGGCGTTGGGCTTGGCTGGCCTGGATCAGGTGGCGGATGCGCCGCTTCAAAACCGACCAGCGAATGGGTTTGGAAATGTAATCGCTGGCCCCGGCAGCAAAGGCTTCATCCACGCAGGACTCATCTTCCAGCGCCGTGACGATGAGGATGGGCAGATCCGAGTTTTGAGCATGGAGGCGGCGACAGCACTCAAACCCATCCACATCCGGCATGACCGCATCCAGCAAGACCATATCCACTGGGTGTTGAGCGGCTAGCTGCAGACAGACTTCGCCGCTGCTGGCTTCCAGGACTTGGTAGCCTTCTCGCTCAAGGGCGTAGCGAACCAAGAGTCGCTGGCTGGGCTCATCGTCCGCGATCAACAACAACGGCTTCTTTTCAGGAGAGGGGGATCCCGCCTGGGCCTCAGGAACCGCCGGCGAGCTGGCCGGAGGGTGGGGATTAGGCCTCAGCATAGGCATTGAGAGGAGAGGGAGAAAGGCTCTGCACTCAGAGACTGAGGATAACTTGCCGATATGCCACCTCCAGCTTCTGCAGGGCTTGCTCTATAGTATCCCATTTTACAGAACTGGCTGGCTCGGCATGGGCCAGCTTTTCCAACTGCTGACACAGCTCGGCCAGACGTTTGGCGCCCAGGGTGCTGCTGCCGCCTTTGAGGCGGTGGGCCAACCGAGCAATGGCTTGGGGATCCCGCTGCTCTAGGGCCTGCCGCAGGGATCCCAATAGAGCTTCGCTGTCCTGCCGGTAGGTTTGGATCATCTCCTGCCAGGCTTCTGGAGAGCTGAAGACTGCCCGCATCTGGGCGAGGATAACGGGGTCGAGGGGCGGATCCTCTTCTTGGCTGGCCGGCTTGGGAAGGGGAGGGGATCCCTGAAGAACCCGGACTAGGGCGGCTGGCTCCAAGGGTTTGGTGAGGTAGCCATCTACCCCAGCAGCTTGGGCAGCAGCACGGCCTTCCGAAAACACATTGGCCGTGAGGACAACAATGCGAGGCTGGCGCTCAGGAGGCAGTTCAGCGCGGATGCGACGGGTGGCCGCAAGACCATCCAGCTCCGGCATTTGCATATCCATCAACACCAGATCGTAGGGTCGCAGGCGCAGAGCTTGGACGGCTTCCAGACCGTTGCCGACTATGTCGGGCCGGTAGCCCAATCGCTCCAGCATGAGGCGAATCACCTTCTGGTTAACCGGGTTATCCTCTGCCACCAGGATCTGAAGCGGGTAGCGGCTGGCCAGGGTCGCGTCCCAAATGGAGGGAGGAGCGGCGGGAGAGGAAGATAAGGAGGAAGGAGCTTTTTCTCCCACAAGCCCCAGCAGCAGCTTCCGCAGTTGGGAGGCTTTGACCGGCTTGGCCAAAGTGGGGAGAGGGTCTGCTGTGGAGATGAAGTTGCGCCCCGTCAGCACTAGCGGTAACAGGCGGGGTTGCGCTGTCTGCAGGTCAGCCGCCAGGGTCAAGCCATCCCGGTCTGGCAGGGTGGCATCCAGAAGGGCCAGGTCAAAAGGACGAGTTCTAACTGCAGCCTGGGCTTCTGCCGCCAAGGCACAACAGGTTACCTCCATGCCCCAAGCGCTCAGCAGTCGGGATAGCAACTGCCGTTGACTGGCGTTGTCTTCCACCAGCAAAACCCGCTTGCCGGCCAAGCACGGATCCGGTGCGGCGGTTGGCAACAGCTCCTGGTCTGGCCTCTTTAGGGGGATGCGAAAGCGAAAAGTGGATCCCTGGCCTGGCTGACTTTCCACCCCGATTGCTCCCCCCATGAGCTGGCAGAGACGCTGGCTGATGGCCAAGCCCAGGCCGGTGCCCCCAAACTGGCGGCTGATGGAGCTATCCACCTGGCTGAAGGGCTTGAAGAGGCGATCCAATTTTTCGGGGGGAATGCCAATGCCGGTATCTTGCACCTGAACGCTTACCCACTGCTTTTCGGGATCCCTCTCCCCGGCCTCGACGGTCACCACCACCTCTCCCTGGGGGGTGAACTTGATGGCGTTGCTGAGCAGATTGGCCAGGATTTGGCGCAGCCGGTTGGGATCCCCTATCAAGGTTGGCGGCAGGTTGGGATCCACCCAAGCCACCAGTTCCAGATCCTTGCTCTGGGCTTGGGCTGCCATCAGATCCAGCAGCTCCTCCACCAACTGCGGCAAGGAAAAGGGTATTTCCTCCAGTTCCAGTTTTTGGGACTCGATCTTGGAGAAATCGAGGATGTCGTTGATTAGGTTCAGCAGCACCTCGCCTCCATAGCGGATGGTCTGTACCCAATCCTGCTGCTGCGGATCCAAGGAGGTGTCCAGGAGTAGACTGGTCATCCCCAAAATGGCGTTGATGGGGGTGCGGATCTCATGGCTGATGGTGGCCAGGAACTCGCTCTTGGCCCGGCTGGCGGCTTCGGCAGCTTCCTTAGCTGCTTTCATCTGCTCTTCTGCCAGCTTGGCTAGGGTGATATCCCGCCCGGCGGCGTAGATCAGGGATCCGGCCAAAGAGGCTCGCCACTCGATGAAACGATAGCTGCCGTCCTGGGTGCGGTAGCGGTTGACAAAGTGATCCAGCTGTTCTTCTTCGATAAGCTGCTGCATGGCCGCCTGCGTGGCGGGGAGGTCGTCCGGATGAACCCACTCCAAAAACGGTCGGCTCTGGAGCTCCTGCAGGGAATAGCCCAGGGTGGTCTCCCAGGCGCGGTTGAGACGGCGAAAGTACCCTTGGGCATCGGCAATGCAGAGCAAATCCAGAGCCACCGAGAAAAACTGCTCCAGCTCCGCTTCTGCCGACTTGCGGGCAGTGATGTCCACCGCGGTAAACACCCAACACGGGATCCCGCGCAAGACAACGGGCTGCACAAACACGTCTTCCCAGACAACTCGGCCATCCTGCCGCTGCCATTGCCACTCAAAGCGGGCGGATCCCTGCTGGCGGGCTTGCTCCAAGTAGGACTGCAGCGAGAACTCCCCGCCCCGAAGAGCCTGGCGATAGGGAGACTGCTCCAAAGTGTCGAAGGCCCGCAGCTCCTCCAAACTGGAGAAGCCATAGGCCGCAATGGCCTGGGAGTTGGCCTCCAGGATCTCGCCGGTCTCGGCATGGCGGATGAGGATGGCCACAGCGGCATTCTCAAACAGCGCCCGGAACTTCTGCTCGCTTTCCTGGACGGCCTGCTGGGATCGCACCCTGTCGGTTACATCGCGGACGATCACCACCACCTCTTGGGCGTTGAGGGGCACAATGCGCACCTCTTCGTGGCGGGTCTCCCCTTCAATCTCGATGCTTTGGTCGTAGCGCTGCCGCGTCTGGGTAGCTATAGCCTGCTGAACAAAGAAAAGCCGCCGCTCGGCCAATTCCGGTGGCAAAAGCTCCTGCAGGGATCGGCCCACGTAGGTGTCGGGTGAGCCATAGGGAAGAACCTCGCCCCCCGAGACAAAGCTCAAGCAAATGCCCTGGCTATCAAGGCGGAAGATCAAGTCGGGAATGGCTTCTAGAATGGCTCGCTGCAGCTGTCCAGCAGCCTTCAGGGCCAGCTCCGCCTGCTTGGCTTCTGTAATATCCCGCACGATTGCCAGGACTTCCTGGCTGTTGAGAGGGACAATGCGGGCCTCTTCGTAGCGTACCTCCCCTTGAACTTCAATGCTGTACTCGTAGCGCTGTTGGGTTTGGGTGGCCAGAGCTTGCTGAACATAGAAAAGCCGCTGCTCTGCCAGCTCCAGCGGCAGAATTTCCCGGGGGGATCGGCCCAAGTGCTGCTCGGCTGGAGTGTAGAGATGGATATCGCCGCCGGAAATAAAACTCAGGCAGATGCCCTGGCTATTCAGGCGAAGGATGAGGTCGGGGATGGCTTGGAGAATGGCCCGCTGGGTGGCTTCCATTTCTCTAAGGGCCAACTCCGCCTGTTTCCGCTCGGTGATATCTCGCACCAGGATGTAAACTTTGTCTCTCCCGTGAGCGACAACGCAGGCTCTCCGATAGCAGCGGATCCCCGGCTCAATCTCAACTTCGTACTCTAGGTACTGCGGCGTCTGGCTGACCAAGGCCCCCTCCGCCAGAGATGGATACTGCTCTTTCAGCGAGCCAGTAAACACGTCTTGGGCGCGGCAACCCACGTAAAACTCAGGCGGATGTCGGGTGGGAACGTAAGGGGAAGGCTTGCAATGAAGAATGACTCCCTCGGCGCTGAGCTCAAAAATCAAGTCGGGAATGGCCTCGTAGAGGGCGCGGTAGCGAGACTCGCTTTCCTGTAGAGCCCGCTCCATCTTGACCCGCTCGCTGATGTCGCGGCTGGTGATGAGGATCCCATCGCCCACCGGCACCACTTGGTGATGGATCCAACTGGCCTTCAAGCCCGGCTGCCCCGAAATGGGGAACTCCTCTTCCAGAGGAATGCCGGTTTCCACCACTCGCTTGTATTTCTCAAAAAAGCCCCCCCAGCGGTTGATGGGCAGCAGCTCGCACAGCCGCTGGCCGATGATCTGCCGGCGCTGGAGGGAAATGAGCTCTTCCCCCTTGGCGTTGACATCCACAAAGACAAAGTCGCGGATCTCGCGGGTAACGGGATCCCGCACCGCCTCCAACAGATAAATGGCATCCAAGCTGGCTTCCAAGGCTGCCCGAAAACGAGCCTCTGGGCTGGGGGTGCCTCTAGGAGGTTGGAAGGGAAATCTTCGAGAAAGGGATCCCAGGATCCCTCTGAAGACAGAAAGCGGCTGACTTTCCCCCAGGCTGACGCCAAGCAGCAGGAGAGCCAAGAAGAGGGATCCCAGCAGCCAAAAGGCAAGGCCAGAGGGATCCACCAGGCCCACCGTTTTCCCTACCGCCCATAGCTCTCTGTGCATAGAACCCAGAGATTCCTGCCCCCTTTCCACAGTATCCCAGCAAGTCTTTCCAGCTTATCTTGGAGGTCAAAAGGGGAAGCTCAGCTAACTTGCGGAAATGGCCTCTATGCAATGGGCAGGATTCCTCAAGAGTGGCTTTTTGGGGAAATGAGTCTTGGCTCAAAGCTTTGTTTCTGGGTGCAGTAGGGAGAGAGACTCTTTATTGTGAAGATGCTTTATTGTGAAAAATAATTGTGAAGATTCAGCGGGATCCCTTGCGCCAGCGGCAATAGAGTTTTTCCAACTCCACCCAAACCATGACCACGGTGCTGAAACCCAGGCAGATTAAAAGTTCAGTACGGCTTAGCTCCTCTGTTCCAAAAAAGCTGCGCAAGAAAGGCACATAGAGCAGAGCCAATTGCAAGAGCAGAGTGGTCAGGACCGCGCCCAGCAGGTAGGGGTTGGAAAAAGGGTTGGTCTCGATGGTGAGCTTCTCGTTGGAGCGCACGGCCAGCGCATGGCCCATCTGGGCGATACACAGGGTGGTGAAGACCATTGTGCGCCAGTGGGGGATGTAGGCTTCCACAATGGCCATCATGAGGATTGTGGAGATGGCAAAAACCACGCCGATGCGCACCATGTAGGCTCCCAGCCCCTGGGCGAAGATGCTCTCTTTGGGGTTGAAGGGGGGGCGCTGCATCACCCCTGGCTCCGCCGGTTCCAAAGCCAAGGCCAGAGCGGGCAGGCCATCGGTCACCAAGTTCATCCACAAGATCTGTAGGGGTGTCAGCGGCACATCCCCCAAGCCCAGGATGGGGGCAGCAGCCACTGTCAGCACCTCACCGATGTTGCTGCCCAAAATGTACTTCACAAAGCGGCGGATGTTGCTGTAGACCACTCGCCCTTCTTCAATGGCTGCCACGATGGTGGCGAAGTTGTCGTCCAGCAGCACCATATCGCTGGCCTCTTTGCTCACATCGGTGCCCGTGATGCCCATGGCGATGCCAATATCCGCTTGGCGCAGGGCAGGGGCGTCGTTGACCCCATCCCCGGTCATGGCCACGAACTCGTTTTGCTTTTGCAAGGCCTGGACAATGCGCAGCTTGTGTTCGGGGGCGACGCGGGCATAGACCCTGACGGTTTGTACCGTTTGCAGCAGCTCCTCGAAACTCAAGCGGGAGAGGGTACGCCCGTCAATCGCCTGATCCTCCGACTCGAGAATGCCCAGCTGGCGGGCAATGGCAACAGCTGTCAGTTGGTGGTCGCCGGTAATCATCAACGTGCGGATCCCGGCTTCTCGGCAGCGGGCCACGGCCTCTCGCGCCTCTGGTCGCGGAGCATCGTGCATCCCCACCAAGCCCAGCCAAACCAGGTTGTGCTCCACCTCTTCCCCGTTGTCCGGGATCCGCTCTAGCCTCTGGGTGGCTACCCCCAGAACCCGGATACCTTGGGCGGCCAGGCGGTTATTGGTGCCGAGGATGGCTTGGCGATCTGTTTCCGACAGTTCCTGCCAAGTTCCCCCTTTCTGGATACGATCACACCGCTCTAGCACCAGCTCTGGGGATCCCTTGATGTAGACGCAATAGCCGCCGTTTTCCTGGATCACCACGCTCATGCGCTTGCGTTCTGAGCTGAAGGGGAGCTCCTGCACCCGTGGGTAGCGCTCCTGTAAAGAGCCTTTGTGGAGGTTGGCCTTGGCGGCTGCCACCAGCAGGGCGGCCTCGGTGGGATCCCCCAGGATGGACCAGGTGGGCGTTGAAGGGGGGGAAGAAACTGCAGACCGAGGGTTACGCCCGGCAACAGGTTGGAGACTGGCCTGCAACAGGGCATCGTTGCAGAACACCACGGCCCGCAAGATGGCCTGCAGATCCGGGGCGCTCCCGGGATCTATGGGCTGGCCGCCGCAGTAGAAGGAGCCCTTGGGGATGTAACCGGTGCCGCTGACGTGGTAATGGCGGTCGGGGGTAATGATGTCGGTCACCACCATTTTGTTTTCCGTGAGGGTGCCGGTTTTGTCGGAGCAGATGGTGGTCACGGATCCCAGGGTTTCCACTGCCGGCAGGCGGCGGATGAGGGCATGGCGGCGCACCATGCGTTGGGTGCCAATAGCCAGGGTGACAGTGATAACCGCGGGCAGCCCCTCTGGTACCACGGCCACGGCCATGCTCAAGGAGGTTTCCAGAAGCGAGGTGAAAGGGGCCATACTCCTGGCTTGCAGCAGCCCTATCCCCACCACCAGGGCCACCAAAGCCAGGGATCCCGACACCAGCACATTGCCCAGTTGGCTCATGCGCCGCTGCAGGGGAGTGGGCTCGTTTTCCACCGTTTGTAGCAGCTTCGCCACCTTGCCCAGCTCCGTGTTCATGCCGGTGGCAGTAACCAAGAGGATCCCTCGCCCCTGAATCACTTCGGTGCCCATGAAGGCCATGTTGCGCCGTTCCCCCAGCTCGATGTCCGGCGGGAGTACGCAATCTGCCTGTTTGGTTACAGGGGTGGCTTCTCCGGTCAAAGCTGCTTCCCGCACCTGCAGGTTCACGGCCTCGGCCAAGCGCCCATCGGCTGGGATCTGCACCCCCGCCTCCAGCAGCACGCGATCCCCCGGCACCAGTTGGCTGGCTGGAACTTCTTGCCACAGGCCATCCCGCTCCACCCGCACAGTAGGGGAGGCCAGTTTTTTCAGGGCCGCCAGCGCTTTTTCCGCCCGACTTTCTTGCAAATAGCCCAGGCCACCGTTAAGGCCAACGATCAACAAAATGGCCAGGGCATCTTTGGGAAACTCGCCTTCTTGCAAGTCCAAAGTGGCTGAGATCGCCGCTACGGCGATCAGCATCAGCAGCATGACGTTGCGGAATTGATCCAGCAGGACTTGCCAGGAGCTACGGCCAGAGGAGGTGATCAGCTCATTGGGGCCATACTCCCGCTGCCTCTGGATCACCTGCTGAGTGGTGAGGCCGCGATCGGGATCGGTCTGCAACTTCTGGATGGCAGCGGCGAGGGTGAGGCTATGCCAGGCAGGAACAGAAGCAAGGGGGGATCCATCCGGTGGGATCATCGCGACCACTCGAGGGTTCTTGCCGCATTTTGACATACTCCCCGCCCTCGAGGGGGAGGATTCTTGTCATCTCCCCAGTTGTTCGGGCCATAGCTCTTCTGGCGCCAGCGGCTGGGATCATCTTCAG
>NZ_JANSIB010000112.1:0-5859 GCF_047461895.1 Synechococcus sp. R55.8
CTAAAGCTCAGTAAATTCAGCAAAGTTCAGGGTTTTGGGGGTTAGAGGCATGCTCAGAAGGAGAAACCGACCCCCACTCAGGAGCCGCAGGGGAAAATCAGCTCTCCGGCTCAAACACCTTCAGATCCACCACCTTCCCCCCTTGGAAAGTCCAGTGGGCAAAGGTGCCGGCCACCTCCCCATTCTCATCGAAGTTGATGGATCCAGAGGCGCCGGTGTAGAAGATGTCTTCCCCTTTGCCGATCAGCTCCACCGCCTTGGCCCACTCTCCGGGCAGGATCTCGGTGCCGGGGGGATTGGCCACTTCCCACAAAGCATCTCGAACAGCGGTGCCGTCGGTGCTGCCGGCTTTCTGAATGGCCAGAGCCAGGACAAAAGCGGCATCGTAGGCGGTGTCGATGTAGGGGGTGGGGGGCAGCTCCCCGTAGGCGGCTTTGTAGGCTTCGGCAAAGATTTGGTAAGCCTTGCTATCGGTGAGGGCCTGGGGCGAAACGCCGATGGATCCCTCTAGCTTTTCGGCTCCCACCTGGGCTGCCACGTCGGGAGAGCGCATGCCATCGGTGAAGACAAAGCGGTCAAACAGCCCCTCTTCCAAAGCTTGCCGCAAAATGACCACACCGTTTTCGGGGTAGCCGATCAGCACCAATGCCTGGGGATCCCCTTCCTTCAGTTGGGTCAGCTCACTGCGGTAGGAAGCCTTGCCGGGCTCGTAGGGAACCGACTTGGTGATGGTGCCGCCCCGCTTTTCAAAAGCCGTCTTAAAGCTGTCGGCCAGGCCCTGGCCATAGTCGTTATTGATGTAGATGATGGCCAGGCGCTCCAGCTTCTCTTCACGGGTGATCTGGGCCAAGGCCACCCCTTGGTAGGCGTCGGAAGGAACCGTGCGAAACAGAAAATCGTTGTCCTCCAGGGTGGTAATGGTAGGAGCGGTGGAAGCCGGGGAAATTTGCGGGATCCGATTGGGAACCGTGACCGTCGTGGCCACCGGAATGGTGATGCCGCTGCCCAAGGCGCCGATGATGCCGGCCACCTTCTCCACGGTGACCAACCGTTGAGCTGCGTCGATAGCCGGCTGAGCCGACGTCTGGTCATCCGCTTCGACCACTTGGGCAGGGGATCCCAAAATGCCACCGGCGGCGTTGATTTGGTCAATCGCCAGCTTGATCCCCTTGAGGCAGTTTTCCCCGAAGGCCTGCAGATCCCCGGTGAGAGACATTAAAGCCCCAATTTTGACCGGCCCTTGAGTTGCCTGCTGAGCCGTGCTGGGCAGCAGAGTGGTGGCAAGAGCAGCAGCCGTCAGGGCAGCCGCCGCCGCAAAGGCCCGTCGGGTGAGTTTATTCATGCGAGACATAGCCGACAACCTCCTATGAGGGAAGGGAAAGTAGAACTCAGATCCCAAAGGTCAAGTAAAGTCAAGTGTTGAGTCGTAGCAGTCAGACGTTGACTCACCTCAAAGCGTTCCCCACTTCCTCAAGAAAAGATGGCTCCGGGAAACAGGCGGGCCAGACTCAGGATCTCGCCCGTTCCTTGGCTGCGGCCTCCAGGGGCAGTTGTCCCCCTGGGGATCCGGGAAGGATAATGGGCAAACTCGGCAATGGGCTCATTATGGGCTCATTATATGTTTGAAATACTGAACTCATCGGTCGGCGGGGTTTTCCCAAGGCAGCGGCGTGATTGTTATCGACGACATCTCCAAGCGGTTTGGCGGCATTAGCGCGGTGGATCACTGTTCCTTCCGCATCGAAACCGGTCGGATTACGGGCTTGATCGGCCCGAATGGGGCCGGGAAGACCACGCTTTTTAACATCATTGCCGGGTTTATTCGGCCCAGCAGCGGGCGCATCTGGCTAGATGGGGAAGACATCACCGGCCTGCCCCCTCACCATCTGTTCCGTCGAGGGCTGGTGCGCACCTTTCAGATCCCGCGGGAGTTTGGCCGCATGACCGTCTTGGAGAACTTGATGGTGGTTCCCCCCAACCAGATAGGGGAAAACCTGTTCGCCACTTGGTTCGGTTGGCGGCGGGTGCAACGACAAGAACGCAACCTGCAAGCTCGGGCGGAAGAGGTTCTGGAACGGCTGAACCTGATCCATCTGCGGGATCAACTGGCCGTCACCCTTTCCGGGGGGCAAAAAAAACTCTTGGAACTGGGACGTACCTTGATGACCGATGCACGGGTGATCCTGCTGGATGAACCGGGGGCCGGCGTCAACCGCACTCTGCTGGCGGATTTGATGCGTTTTATCGAGTATCTCAACCGCGAGCGGGGCTGCACCTTTTGCATCATCGAGCATGACCTGGATCTGGTGACCCGTCTCTGCGACCATGTGGTGGTCATGGCTGCCGGCAAGGTTCTCACCCAGGGATCCATGGAGGAGATCAAACAAAACCCAGCCGTGCGGGAGGCCTATTTGGGATCTGTGGCACTGGCCGACTCCCTAAACCCACCCCAACCCTCCCCTCTGCCTTCGGAGGGATCCCTCTCATGACCCCTTTGCTGGACATCCAAGATCTCTACAGCGGCTACCGGGGGGTGGACATCCTCAAGGGGATCCACCTGAAGGTGAACCCCGGGCAAATTGTGGTGATCATCGGCCCCAATGGAGCCGGCAAATCGACAGTGCTGAAATCCTTATTTGGCTTGGCCACCATCCGCTCAGGCCGAGTGCTGTTTCAGGGATCCGACATCACCCACCTGCCCGCTGAGCAACTGGTGCGACGGGGAATCGGCTTTGTGCCCCAGACCAACAATGTCTTTCCTTCCCTCACCGTGCAAGAGAACCTGGAGATGGGGGCCTTCATCCGACGCGACAACCCTGCCGCCCAACTGGAGCGGGTTTATGAGCTGTTTCCACCCCTGAAAGAGAAACGACGCCAAGCGGCGGGATCCCTATCGGGTGGACAACGGCAGATGCTGGCCATAGGGCGAGCGTTGATGGTGGAGCCGCAGTTGTTGTTGCTGGATGAGCCGACCGCCGGCCTGTCACCGCTGTACATAGAACAGACCTTCGCCCTCCTGCGAGAGATCAACCGTCTTGGCATCAGCATCCTCATGGTGGAGCAAAATGCCAAGCAGGCCCTGAAGATGGCGGACTGGGGCTATGTCTTGTCCACGGGAGAAAACCGCTTTGAGGATACTGGCCCCAACTTGTTGAACAATCCTGAGGTGCTGGAGCTGTTCTTGGGCGGGTGAGGCCCTCACCCCCCTCCCCTCACTCAAAACAAAAGGAGAGGAGGGTCAAGCGGGGCTGGCCAGTTGCTGCTTGCGCAGTTGAGCTGCTTGGTTGAGGAGAGCCTCCACAAAAGTCATCGCTTCTTGGGCGGAGTGGCCGGCAGTAAGTTGGGCCAGTTCTTCGCGGCGTTCTCGTTCTCCCAAAAGCTCCACCCGCACAGAAGTTCGTTTTTGGTGCACCACCTTGTGAACCCGCAGGTGGTGATCCGCCAAGGCAGCGATCAGGGGTTGGTGGGTGACGCAGAGGATCTGGTGATCTCGGGCAATGCTGTGCAGCTTGGTGGCGATGGCTTGCGCCACTTTGCCCGACACGCCGGTATCGATCTCGTCGAAAACCATGGTGGCCACCGGATCGATGCGGCTGAATACGGCTTTCAAGGCCAGCAGAAAACGGCTCATCTCGCCGCCGGAGGCGATGCTGGCCAAGGGCTGAAGAGGCTCACCCGGGTTGGGGCTGATCCAAAAGCTCACCTGATCCACCCCCTCTGCTGTCGGGGGGCCGGGTTGGATCTGCACCCGGAATTGCACTGCGCTCATCCCCAACGGGCTGAGCTCTTCTATGAGAGCCTTTTCCAGTTGACAGGCCGCTTGTTGCCGCAGTTGAGAGAGCACCTGGCAATGGCGCTCCAGGTCTTGGGCAGCTTTGTCCAGCCGCACCTGCAATTCCTCTAGGTCGGTGTTGTCTCCTCGCAGTTGGGCCAACTGCGCCTGCACCCGCTCCGCATGGGCCATCACCTCGGCCAAGGTCGGGCCGTATTTGCGGCAGGCTTGTCTGAGTTGCGCCAAGCGCCGTTCAATTTTGTTCAACCGACCGGGATCCGCCTCCAGCGTCTCGCCGTAGCGAACCAGCTCCCGCCCCACCTCCTCCACCTGAATGAGAGCGCTGCTGACCATTTCCGCCAGAGGGGCTAGGTCGGGATCCCGCTGGGTCATGGTCTGGAGCAACCGTTCTACCTGGCCCAACAGATCGGCGATGGCCGGTGAGCCGCTGTCGTTTTGATAGAGCAATTGGTGAGCTGCGTAGCTTTGCTGTTGCAGTTCCACGCGGTGGGCCAGGCGCTCCCGTTCCCGCTCCAGCTTGGCCATTTCGTCGGGATCCTCCAGGCGCAGGGCGGCCAGCTCTTGCGCTTGAAACTCCAGCAGGTCTAGCCGTTGCAGGCGCAGTTGTTGGCTTTGCCGGCGGGATTCCACCTCTGTTTTCAGTTGGTTCCAGGTTTGGTAAAGGGCAGCCACCTCCGCCCGTGTTCGCAACAACTCTTCGCCGCCAAAGTCGTCCAGCCAACGGCGCTGGGTTTGGGGAGATTGGATTTGAACGGTTTGCCCCTGGGCAGTGATCTCTACCAATTTGGCCCGCAGGTTGAGCATCTGGGCTTTGTTCACCAGCACCCCATTCACCCGCAGGCGGCTGGTGAGCTTGCCGTTGCGCAACACCAGCTCGCGACTACAAACCAGGCCCTCCTCTAGGGGGTCGATGTGCTCTTGTTCTAGCCAGGCTTGCAGTTCAGGATTAGGACTGAAGATCGCTTCCACCAGACCTCGTTCGCTGCCAGTTCGCAGAGCCCGAGCTGTACCTCCTAGAGCTGCATCCAGCGCATCGAGGATGATGGATTTGCCGGCCCCGGTTTCTCCGGTGAGCACGTTTAGCCCCGCTCGAAAGGGGATCTCCAATTGCTCGATCAGGGCAAAGTTCTCGATCCGCAGCAGGCGCAACATAGGGATCCCGTGGGCTCAGCGTGCCGTTGGCAGTTTTCAGGATAGGGCTTGCAGGGGTCGCTCTGTCCCACGTTAGCGTACTCACCATCCCTCGGTAGACGGGTACTGTTAGCGCAGCGGTGCGGAGCACTACCCGTTCTGGTTTGGGGATCGGAAATTGGCAGCCCGGCTCAGCCGGCCAGGGGGTAGCGCTCCATCAGGTAGCAGAGGCAGTCTTGGCGGATGATGCGGCTATTGAGGGTGAGCATGCCCGGCATGATGGGCACGCTGGTGCGAATTTCTCCATTGCAGGCATAGAAAAAGCGATCCGCCACATTTTGGCCCTGCTCGTCTTGCACCTCCAGGTGGAAGCCGTTGTTCGTCCAGCCAATGGGGGTGTGGGGGGGAAGCTCCCGAAAATTGAGGAGATCCAAATCCGGCGGGAAGCGGATGTGAGAGGGGGATCCCTCTTGGTCGCCATTCTCTTCCCCAAAGCTGAAGCTCACCTGATCCGGGACTTTGACAATGGCGACGCTGTGGAAGAGGTCGATATCTTGGCTGAGGACAGGGCGCTGCGGGATCGCCGACAGGTGAAGGCAGGCTTCCAGAAATTCGTAGGCATGCTGGGTGCCGTGGGGCTGATCCGGCTTGCCGCATTCCAGGGTCACCGCCGGGCAGAAGCGCCCGAAGGCCATGCTCTGCACCCCTTCTGGCTTGGTGAAATAGAGGACGGTGCGCCCAAACAAGGTGGCCAGGTGCAGGGTAGGGGCATCCAGGTGATTGACACAGGCGTAGTGGGGGTTGGTGCCCGTGTTGTTGTGGATATCGACGCTGGCAAAAACGCCCCGCTGCTGCATTTGCTGCAGGACGGCCTGGGCCATGGCATGTTCGGGGGTGGAGCCGGAGCCCCAAATGCGGTTGTAGTCGGGTTGGCC
>NZ_JANSIB010000112.1:5959-9204 GCF_047461895.1 Synechococcus sp. R55.8
ACAAACAGGGCGGGATCCCGTCGTCCCGGCAGATGGATGAGGGTTGGCCCACCCAATCGGTCGTAAAGCTGATGGGCCTCTAGATCCAGCAGTTGATCCGGTAGATGATCGAGAACGGTGAGCATACTGTTTGGGCTAAGAGGCTCGACTCAAACTTCTGGCTTCTGGCCCTAGGGTGGGAGGGAGCGGGAGTCCAAATGAACCGTTTCGCTGCGGTAGCTCGGGTCGCGAAAGACCCTCTGAGCAAGAATCTGCCCGCTCGAAATTTGAGCAAGGGTCCACCCTGCCGCCGCGGTGGCCCACCGCTGGTACAACCGGCTGTGGAGAGAGCCCTAGCTGAGATCCCAGGTGTGTACCGGTTGGCCTTGCCGCTGCCGTTCCCAGTAGGCACAGGTCAATTGTTGCATATCTTTACCATGCCGGGCGACATAGCGGCGCTGCCAGGTGGCCCCATTCTGCCCCGACTCCACCCGGGCGCGGAGAATGCCCAGGTACTCCTGAATATCGGAGGGGGCCAGATCCAGTTGAACCAAACCCGCCTCTGCTTGGGGGATCAGCTCTTCCAGCAGCAATTGGCGCAGGGATCCCTGCCAACCCTTGAGCCAAGTGATGGGGGCCTCCAGACCCCAGCGGGCCGCCGTGTAGAAATTGGCGCGGCACTGGGCAAAGCTCAGCTCCTGCTCGGGGGGGACGGGCTGGGATCCCAAGGCTTGCACCAGGCCAAAGTAGAAGGCCGCATTGGCGATCATGTCGGGTAGGGTTGGGCCTGCCGCTGCCACCCGCTGTTCGATGCGCAAGTGGGGAACGGGATCCAAGCCGATCAGGGGTCGGTTCCAGCGCCAGATGGTGCCGTTGTGGAGGCGCAAATGGGCCAGCTCTGATGGGGAAGTGGCTAACCTTTGTGGCAATACCACCGGGTAGCGATGCAGGTTTTCCCAGAACAGCTCCATTAGGGATCCCTGGACATACCCTTGCCCGAAGGTGACGCGGGGGTAGTGGGTGGGGGCAAGGGGGGGTGGCCCATCTAGGGCCTGCTCGAACAAAGGGATGCGGGTTTCTGCCCACAGGTTGTGCCCGAATAGGTAGGGAGAATTGGCCGCCAGCGCCACCAAGGGGGCTGACACGAGCAGGGAAGCGTTGAAGTAACGGGCCGCCTGTTGGGGGGATACCTGCAGATGGATTTGAAAGGAGGTGGTCGCCGCCTCCAGCATGATGTCCGGGTGGGTAACCCGCAACCGCCCAGCCGGTCCTTCGATATCTAGCCCCAGGGAAGGGATCGCTTGGGATTGCTCGCGCCGGTGCAAGTTCAGGATCTGCTCGTTGAGGGCCAGGTAACGCTTGCGGGGCGAGATCATCTCCAGGGTCAATTGCCGTTGCTGCACCGTAGGCAAAATGCCGATCATCATCAACCCCACCTGCAAGTGTTCGGCCACCCGGCAACAGCGATCCCACGTTTGGCCCAGCTCTTGCTGAAACTGCCGCAGAGCTAAGCCGGTCAAAACTTGGGGCCGGCTGTTGATCTCCACGTTAAACTGGGCCAGTTCCGGCACCACCAGCGGATCATTCACCGCTTCCAGGTAGGCTGAGTTGATCGGGGCCGGATCCCCCTGAGGGGTGACCAGCCACGCCTCCAGCTCAAACCCGCCCACCGGGGATCCCTGGGCAAAGGGCCGGCAGGCGGGATCCAGCCCCGGCGCACCGGCCAACCAGCGCTCGAGCAACTTCGTCTCTTGCTGGAGCCGAGCTGCAAACTGAGCAAAGTCTGCAGTACCAAAACGGAGGCAGGTGATCTCCTGGCCCATGGGAACAACTCCGCAGCTTTTGGGAATGAGGTTAATCGCTGTTGCCGGGATCTCGACACCCCTAGCTTTACTTAGCCCGCAGTGATGGATACATCTTCAATGCGCAGGGCGGGAAAGGCAGCCGTGCCGTTGAAAACCGTTACTTCCTGGGAAATGGCGGAGATATTGCGCAAACAATCGTAGAGATTGCCGGCAATGGTGGTCTCCAGGATGGGGCGTTTCTCGCCGCCTTTGACCAAGAAGCCCCCTTTCACCACCCCAGAAAAGTCACCGGTAATGGGGTTGCTGCTGCCGGAGAGGCGGGTGACGATAACTCCCCGATCCATCGCGTAGAGCTCGGACAGGGGGGTTGTCCCTGGGGCCACTCTCAAACAAGCTGGCCCCACCCCCGGCAGGCTGCCTGCTCCCCCTGTGGCATGGCCGTTGGAGGGAACGCCAGCAGCGCGGGACTCGTAGCTGTTGTACATGAAGTTGCAGAGGATCCCTTCATGAATCAGGGGGGTAATCTGGCGCGGGATCCCTTCGCGGTCAAAGGGCTCAATGGGGTAGCCGGGCAGGCCCAGGCCTTCAGAAACCACGGTGAGCAACGGGCTGGCGATCCGGGATCCCATTTTTTGCGCCAAGGGGCTTTTGCCTTTGCGCACCGCATCCGCCCCCAGCACAAAGAGGAGATCCCCTAGAAACTCCTCCACCACATCTGGCGGCAGGACAATGGGGCCGCGGAAGCTCTCCCCCTCGCCAGCCCCCAGCGCGCCCACGCATTTCTGGACAAAGCGATCAAAAGCCCGCTCCAGCGCCGGCACCAGATCGGCCCGCTTCTGCACACTGTCGCCGTCGTAGGCAAAGCTGCCCACCTCGTCCCCGTCGATGGCCATGCCAAACAGGGATCCCCCCGCCTCGACACTGTGGTAGTTGGCCCGGATGCCGGTGGAAGAGGCGATGGCCAGGGTCTCTTCCTCCACGCTGAGGGAGCCGCTGTCGATGGTGATGCGAGGGTCTTTGGATCGCACCCACTCCAGCAATTGGGATCCCAACTGGGTCAGGGTGGCGGCATCCAGTTCCAGCAGCCCCGGATCAAGGGCAAAGGGCACCTGGGGCAAAGGTTGGGGCTCCGGCAGCCCGTTGAGAGGATCCGCCGGCGAAGCCTTGGCCATGGTCACAGCCTCAGCCGCCGTCTCAGCTAACTCTTCCGGGCGGTTGGAGGTGGCAAAGCCCAGCCTGCCGCCACAGAAAACCCGAATGCCGAACAGGGTCTCGCTGCTGCTGCGGGCCAGGTTCAGGTCGTTTTTTTCAAACGTGACTTCCGTTTCCCGGCCTGAGTTGGCAAACACTTCTGCCTGGTCGGCTCCAGCAGCCAATGCCTTGTGTACACCCTGTTCACAGAGATCCAGCAGGTTTTCCGGGGAAATGATGGAGCTGGGCATAAAAGTGAGATGGCAAGAG
>NZ_JANSIB010000113.1:0-5595 GCF_047461895.1 Synechococcus sp. R55.8
CGGCGGCGGAGCGCCAGCAGAAGTTTTCGTTAAGCAGTGATGATTCGGTGTGGAGGATGGCTATGCGCATTGCTCAGATTGCCCCTTTGCATGAGAGTGTGCCCCCCAAGCTCTACGGCGGCACTGAGCGGGTTGTGTCTTGGCTCACCGAAGAGCTGGTGCGGCGGGGGCATGAGGTGACGTTGTTTGCCAGCGGCGACTCCCAAACCCAGGCTCGCCTCATCCCCTTTCGGGAGCGGGCTTTGCGTTTGGATCCCACGGCCATCGACACAGTGGCTCCTCATGTTTTGATGGTCGAGAAAGCCTTTCAGATGGCCGACGAGTTTGACATTATCCACGGCCACATCGACTACTATCCCTATGCCCTGGCCCGTCGCCACCCGCAGGTTTCTTTTTTGGCCACCCTACACGGGCGACTGGACATTCCGGAGCTGCAGCCCCTCTACACCGAGTTTCAGGACATTCCGGTGGTCTCCATCTCCAACGCCCAGCGGCTGCCGCTGCCCCAGGCCCGCTGGGTGGGGACGGTCTACCACGGCTTGCCCCTGGATCTCCACCGTTTCTATCCAGAAAAGGGGGACTACCTGGCCTTTTTGGGCCGGGTCTCCCCGGAAAAAGGGCTGGACACGGCTATTGAAATTGCGGCGCGGGCAGGGATGCCGCTGAAGGCTGCTATCAAGATCGATGCGGTGGATCGCCAGTACTACGAGTTAGAAATTAAGCCTTTGGCCAGTCGCCACCCCAATGTGGAGATCATAGGGGAAATCACCGACCAAGAGAAAAGCGAGTTTTTGGGCAAGGCCTATGCGGTGCTGTTTCCCATCCGCTGGCCGGAGCCCTTTGGGCTGGTGATGATTGAAGCGATGGCCTGTGGCACGCCGGTAATTGCCACCCGTTTTGGCTCAGTACCCGAGGTAATGGCCGACAGGCGCTCCGGCTTTATTGTCGACTCGGTGGAGGAAGCAGTGGAGGCTGTGGAGAAGGTGGGATCCCTGAGCCGAGCCGGGGTGCGGCAGGTGTTTGAGGAGCGGTTCAGCGTGGAAAGAATGGTGTCGGACTACGAGGCTCTCTACCGCCAACTGGTGAACGAGCGGCAGGAGATGTCGCGAAGAAGGCAGCTTAATAAGGCTTAGATGGGCCAAGTAGCAGCTAGGGCTGCTGGGCTGCATCGGGGGGCCCCTGCTTCTTCGCCTTCTTTGAGTGGACCGATAGCAGTAAGCTGTTCGCGTAGGAGACCGGCTGGATAGGGATCGAGAAGACCGAGATGGCAGAAGACATCATCCAAATTCAAGATCAGTACTACATCCGGGCCAGCGCCTCTTGGGTGGAGGCACGCTCTCATGTTCTCAAGCATGACAACTGCTTTGCCATCTTTGACCGGCGAGGGAACATGCGCCCCCTCGGCATCCGGGATCATGGCCTCTTCCGGGACGACACCCGCTTTTTGTCCCGCTGGGTGTTGGACTTGCAGGGAAAGCAGTTCCTGCTGCTCAGCTCAGAGGTGCGGGAAGACAAAGATATTTTGGCGGTGGATCTGACCAACCCGGAGTTCACCACCTCAGAGGGGCAGTTTATCGGTCAAGATACTCTGCATGTTTTACGGACTACTTTTTTGTGGAACAACGTTGCCTACGAGCGCATTCGCATTCACAACTACGGCTCGGCCTCGTTTCGCGTGCCGATTACCCTGCGCTTTGAGGCGGACTTTGCCGATATTTTTGAGATCCGGGGCATCCGACGGGCCCAGCGGGGTCAAGTGCTGCCGGCCCAGGTGAACCCTGAGGGAGTGGTTCTCCGCTACCGCGGCTTGGATGGAGTGGAGCGGCAAACCCAGTTGCAATTTTTGCCGGCGCCGGAGCTAGTGTCGGAGAAGCTGGCGCAGTGGTGGGTGCCTTTGGCCCCGCAGGAGGAACGGGATTTGGAGCTGAGGGTGATCTGCAGCTACGGCGGGGAGGAGATTGCCCCTTTGACCTACCAGGAGGCTCTGCAGGCGGAGCGGGAGCAAAGGGCTTCCTTGCGGGCGCAAGCCCACCGGATCGACACCGGCAATGCTCAGTTTAACGATTGGCTCAACGCCTCACGGGATGATCTGCTGATGATGCTCACCCGCACTCCCTACGGGCTTTATCCCTATGCGGGGGTGCCTTGGTTTACCGCGGTCTTCGGGCGCGACGCCCTGATCACCGCCCTGGCCACTCTCTGGTGGTTTCCAGACTTGGCGCGGGGGGTGCTGCTGTATCTGGCGGCCCACCAGGCCCAGGAGGTGGATCCCAGCCGCGATGCCGAGCCTGGCAAGATCCTGCATGAGCAGCGCTCCAGCGAGATGGCCAAGACGCGCGAGATCCCCTTTGGCAATTATTTCGGCAGCATTGACTCCACCCCTTTGTTTGTGGTGCTAGCAGGGCGCTACGTGCGCCGCAGCGGCGATCTAGAGCTGTTGCGGCAGCTCTGGCCAAACATCGAAGCAGCCCTGCACTGGATGGACACTTACGGGGATGCGGACGGGGACGGCTTTTTGGAGTATGCCGGCAAGGCGCGGCGGGGCCTGCGCAACCAGGGCTGGAAAGATTCTGAAGATGCCATCTTCTACCCGGACGGATCCCTGGCAGAACCCCCCTTGGCCCTGTGCGAGGTGCAGGGCTATGCCTACGAAGCTAAGCAGTTGGCAGCAGAGATGGCCGAGCTGCTGGGGCGGCAAGAGCAAGCAGCCCAGTTGCGACAACAAGCGGAAAAGCTGCAGCAGCAGTTTTGGGATCACTTCTGGTGCGAAGAGTTGGGGGGCTATGCCCTGGCTTTGGATGGCCAGAAGCAACCCTGCCGGGTGCGCAGCTCCAACATGGGCCACTGTCTGTTTTCGGGGATTGCCCATCCCGAGCATGCTGCCTGCATTGCCCGGCAACTGCTGGAGCCAGCTTTCTTCAGCGGCTGGGGGATCCGCACGGTGCCGGAGGGAGAGGGGCGCTACAACCCCATGTCCTACCACAATGGCTCCATCTGGCCCCACGACAATGCCTTGATTGCCGCAGGCTTATCTCGCTATGGCTTCAAGGGCGAAGCGGTGCGGGTCTTGACAGCGCTGTTCGATGCCAGCCAGTTTCTGGAGCTGAAGCGGCTGCCTGAGCTGTTTTGTGGCTTTCGGCGGCGACAGCGGGAGGGCCCCACCCTTTATCCGGTGGCCTGTCTGCCCCAATCTTGGGCGGCGGCCAGTGTGTTTTTGCTGTTGCAGGCTTGTCTGGGGCTGGAGATCGACGGGCTGGCCCAACGGGTGCATTTGACCAAGCCCACTCTGCCCCTGTGGCTGCCCCACGTCATCCTTGAGAATGTGCAGGTGGGCCAGGGATCCCTGGACATCGGTCTCTATCTGCAGTCAGGAGGGGTGGGGATCAACATTCTCAGGAGTGCGGGGGACGTGGAGTTGACGGTGAAATAGTTGCAAAATTCAAGACATCCGCAACACAACCTACAACTAAGTTTCACCTGCCAAATGTGGCGATAGGGACACAACTCAACAGTTCAGACAGCCTCTCCCTATCCCACATCATCAGATGCATCATCAGACACGTCATCAGAAGTTCTACTCTTGAATGTAGAGCTGATCCAAATTCCACAATGGCCCCAGAATGGGTCGGGGATCCACCCCTTGAATGCGGTTGCGCAGGGCTGAGAGAACCAGGGGGTTGAAAGTGCCAATTTGGGGCAGCTGTTCCTGGATGATGATTTGAAACCGGTCGTAGAGGGCCTTGCGCTTTTCAAAGTCTAGCTCCCGCACCCCTTCGATAAAGATGCGGTCGATCTCCCGTTCCCAATCGCTGACCTCAACCCCTTCTGCCGGGTTGCCGGGCAAATCTCCCAGATTAAAGAGGTGCAAACGGCCGTCGCTGCGCCAGATGTTGGAGCCGTTGTTGGGTTCGGTGCCGCCGCCACCAAAGCCCAGCAGCAGGGTTTCCCAGTCGCGGCTATCGGTGCGCTGCACCAGGGTGTTGAAGGCGATGGGGGTAAAATCAACGGTGATGCCGATCCGCTCCAGATCAGCTTTGATCAACGCGCCGGTGGCCTCCCGCTGATTGTTGCCGGCGTTGGTGAGCAAGGTGAAACGGACACGGTTGCCCTCGGAATCCCGCAGGTGGCCCTCAGCATCATAGGTGTATCCGGCATCGAGGAGCAGTTGCCGCGCTTTTTCAGGGTTGTAGTCGTAGGTGGGCAAGCCCTCTTCGGGGCTAAGGTAGAAGGGGCTGGCGGGGGAGAAAACCGAGTGCTGGATCTCGCCCAACCCTTGCAGAACGCTATCGACGTAAAACTGCCGGTTCATGGCATGGGCCACCGCCCTGCGGAAGTTCAAATCGTTAAACCAGCGGCTTTTGACGGGATCCACAAAAGGCCGCCCGGTCTGGGGGTTACGGGCGCGGCTGAGGTTGAAGGCAAAGAAACTGTTGTTCAATGTCTGGCCGAGATTGTAGATGGTGAACTGATCCCGTTCTTCTTCCCGCTTCAAGAGCTGAAAATCTCTCCCCCGCACCGAAAACACGTCGGTCTCGCCGGAGCGAAACTGCAGCAGCGCGGTGTCCTCTGAGTCCACAATGCGCAGGATTACCCGTTCAATGCGCGGGATCCCTTCCCCTTTCCAGTAATAGGGGTTGGGCCGGTACACCAGCCGTTGGCCAGGGGTGTATTCCTGCATGACATAGGGGCCAGCCCCCACCAATTGCTGCACCGGCGTGTCGATACCCCAGGTTTGCAAGAAAAGGGGGTTGCCCCGGCTGTCCAACTGCTCGACGGTGGGCTCGAGGATGTGCTTGGGCAAAATAGGGGATCCGGCCTGCAGCAGAAAGGGAGCGAAGGGCTCCGGCAAAACAAACTCAATCCGCCGCTCGTCCAGCGCCCGCACCTGAGGCAATGCTCCGGCTTCTCCAATTCGCTTCACATCCCGCGCAGAAGTCGGGATCCGCTCGTCGAAGATGATGCGGTTGAAGGTAAAGTCCACATCTGCTGCCGTCAGGGGCTCTCCATCCGACCAGCGCAGCCCTTCCCGCAAGGTAAAGACATAGCGCAAGCCGTCCTCAGACACTTCCCAGCCTTCCGCCAGCTCCGGTTTGGGCAAGAGGGTATCCTCATCCAAGGTGACCAAGCCCGCCTCCAGGTAGGCGATGGCGTCGCGGCTGGAGCTTTCGGCGGCCAAATAGGTGTTGAAGGTTTTGGGATCTGAAGTCACTGTGGCAACCAGATGGGGGGGGCGGGTGGGCGTGGCACAAGCGCTGAGCCAGAGCAGAAGGATCCCCAAGAGTAGAGGGACAAAAAGGCTTCTCTTGAGCTGGTCTGTTGAGGTGCTGTTTTGGCCCACCATTTCCTTTGCCAAGTCGTCGTTCCAAGCAGGTTTGAGACGGCCCGTTGCTGTCCTGTGCTGGAGGCGCAAGCGCTCCACACCACTAAGGCCCTCACCCCCAGCCTTTCTCCTAGAAGACTGGCCCGCGCCCCCGGCCCTTTTCCCAGAGGGAAAGTTGGGGATCGAGGCGACGGGTGGTTTCACGGCGATTTTGCGGGAGCGATTGCTTGCCAGTTTGGCAGCTCAGGCAGTGGGGTGACCAGGTTCTTTTCAGA
>NZ_JANSIB010000113.1:5695-8857 GCF_047461895.1 Synechococcus sp. R55.8
GGCTGCTCCGCCACCACCACACTGTCTACATTGGCAACGCACCAGCCCTCTTGGCCCACCAGCTGCACCACTTGCTGTAGTAAAAGGATGCTATCTGCCCCTTTCCAACGCTCTTCTTCAGGGGGGAAGTAGTAGCCAATATCCCGCAGAGCGGCAGCCCCCAGGAGAGCATCCATGATGGCGTGGGTGAGGACATCGGCGTCGCTATGGCCCAATAGCCCCTTTTCGTAAGGGATCCGGATCCCGCCCAGGATCAGGGGGCGCCCCTCGACGAGGCGGTGGATGTCGTAGCCCTGGCCAATGCGCACTTTTCCGGCTCCCTTGGGAAAACCATCGAGACCCTTGTCGACCATCGCCCCCTCCGAGGAGCTAGGGGGATGGGAGTCGAGTAACCGACAAGCAGCTTTTGAGAACGCCTCTTTCTATTCTGCCGGCTTCAGAGGGGAATAGCAGATGGGACAAGACGAACCACTGTAGCAGTCGAAGCAGATGAGGTGAGACTTCCCGTAGGGATTGGCGCAGCGCTTGGCCCACTGATAATCGCTGTAGCTAAGATCTTTTCCGCAAACGTCACATCTGGCCATCCCGCTTTCTTCTCCTCAAGCTTCCGAATTAAAACACCACACTAGAGAGATGATCCTAATCGATCCCTGAGCCTCAGCTTGAGAGAAACTATCCCCCAGCCCTGTCCAGAAGGGGATCCTGCCGCCCACAGGGGATCCCGTCTTCGAGAGGCGTCCAGCCCGGCTGCCAAAGATCCCGGTTCTTCAGGGTGGCCGCGTTGACCCAGAGGCGCACCTGGGGATCGCAGACGGCTCTGAGCTCGGCAAACACCAGCCCTCCTTCCCCTTGTTGGCGAGCGGTGACCTGAAAATGTCGCCAACCCAGAACAGGCTGAACGGAAGTCCATTTGGAGCCGAGGAGGTGCGGGAAAGGCTGTTTCCGACGGGGTTTGTTGCGAGCCACGGGACGGAGGGTGCGAGCGGGTAAGGGATGAAAGGGACCCAGCTTTCCGGCCATTCCTGAGGACGGCAGCGGGGATCGAGGGGAGCGGCAAAGCCAGCCGAGATCCTGAGTTTCCCTCAGATCCGCCTGTGATCGGTATGTGTGATCGGTATGATCGAGGGGATCCCTTTCCACTCCAGCCTATCCAACCATGGAGCAGCACCGGCAACGGCTTCAGTTCTCTTTCTGGCAGGCAGTCTTGAAGGGGGGCCTTCTGTTTCTGATCCTGGCTGGCCTAATCTTGGGAACAGGCCTGCCCTTGGGAGCGGCAACCGGCCCCACTTTGTCCGGCAAACTTACGGGGCCAGAGTGGCGACAAGCAGACCCGGAGGCCAAGCAGGACTTTTGTCGCAAAGCCTTTCAAGCGTTTCGCGCTTCTCCTTCCCAAAGCTATATCATCAGCTCCAATGTGCAGGCTTTGACCCCAGAAGGTTTGTGTCGGCGCTTGGATCAGTTTTATCAGTATGCCGTCAACGACGAGATCCCCATCAACCAGGCGGCCAATATTGCCCCATTGCTGTTTTCAGACTTACCTCTGGAGCAGCCTTGATCCCATGTGGATCGCTTGTCCTGCCGAGGACATAATGACTTTCTCTTAGTGAGGATCCCAGCCCGGCTGTGACAGGTTGGCCGGATTCAGACAGGTGTGGGCAAGGGTTCCAGGGGTGTAGGGAAAGGGAGCTGTTGGAGTTGGGGTTGTTGAGGGCGGATCCCCATCGCTTGGCGCATCAAGGCAGGCTTGAGCAGCGGCAAAACCTCCAGTCCCCACAGGCCCAGGCGACGCAAGACCAGCAACGGCCAGCTTCGGTTGGAAAAGAGGCGATTGGCAGCATCGGTTGCAAAAAGAACCAGCGCGTTTTCTGGGCGGCGACAGCGCTCGTAGGCTTTTAACAAAGCCGGATCGCCGGGATCCCGGCCCGCCATTTTGGCTTCGATCAACAGGGCAGCCAAGGCCGCCACATCCCGCATGCCCAGATTCGCTCCCTGCCCCCCCAGCGGATGGGTGGTATGGGCAGCATCCCCCACCAAAGCCAGCCGGGATCCGATATAGGTTTGGGCATGGGCCCGCTGCGGCTGATAACAAGCTCTGGGAGAGGCGGCCAGCAACGCTCCCAACTGGGATCCAAACCAAGGCCGGATGGCCTGCAGAAACTCAGCCTCAGATAAGCCCATCAGCCGATCTCGATCCGCTTGGCGAACTGTCCAGACGACACAACTGCGATGGGGATCGGAGGTGGGCAAAATGGCGAAGGGACCGCTGACCTGAAAGCGCTCGTAGGCCACCTGCCGGTGAGGATGCTCATGGGTGAGGGTGGAAACGATGCACACCTGCCCATAGCCCCAGCGGGATAACGGGATCCCAGCCTGTTCCCGCAGCCGCGAACGGGCCCCATCTGCAACCACCAGCAGAGCAGCCCGCAGGGTTTGCCGGGATCCCTCCTGGGCCAGCTCTACCCGAATGTGATCTGCTGCAGGGGAGAAACTTTGCGCCTGAGCAGGGCTGAAAAGGGTTACCGAAGGGCACTCGCGAATGCGCTGCAACAGAGCTTTTTGGGTAATTTGATTTTCCACGACGTAGCCCAGCGCCGGCGCTTGGAGCGTTTCGCGGCACAACTGAGCCATCCAGGGGCTTTCCCCATCAGAGACCTGAATGCGGTGGATGGGAGAAACTCCCCAGGCCTCCATAAGGGGCCATACCCCAATCCGCTGCAGAATACGAGCTGTCCCCAGAGCCAAAGCGCTGGCTCGGCCATCCGCCCCCACCCCCTGCGAGAGATCCCGCCCCTCGATCAGCCCGACGCGGATCCCGGCCTGGCCCAAAGCGGCTGCTAAGGTGGATCCCACCATCCCAGCTCCGGCAATCACCACCTCGAAGTCCAGTCGCCTTGGCTTGGCTGCTGTCGGAGCAATGGCTAGGGGAGCAGCGGAAGTGGGCAAAAGGCTCATGGGCACTCACGGCAAGTAGGCTTAACTTCCATTCTAGGGTTCCTGCACCCGGCAGGCCGCTAAGGACAAGCGGCAAGTGGGGTCAAAGCGCCACGAGGGATCCCTTTTGATCTCAGCCCCTTTGTTTGCTGCTGCAGGGTGGAATCCCTGTGGGTAGCTGATACATTTACGCTGAACACTGCTGAACATCACTGTTCAACTATGCAGCGA